>SIBX01000018.1 GCA_009694925.1 Minisyncoccota bacterium | reverse complement strand
CTTCCACGCACGAGGAATGTTTCGAGTGTAGAAAGGTCAAATGTGTGGCAGTTCGCAACGAGGCCGGCAAAGCCATCTGTCATAGCTGCTATATCAAAGACCCTTCCAAGCACGAGGAATGTTTCGAGTGTAGAAAGGTCAAATATGTGACAGCTCGTAACGAGGCCGGCAAAGCCATCTGTTCTGCGTGTTATAGTAGGAGCAAAGTCGGCAGTTGCGCCAAGTGCAAAAAAACGAAAGTCATCCGAGCACTTAAGCTCTGCTGCAGTTGCTACCAATACCAACGGCGCGCCAATATGGCCGCCCGACCCGCGTGAGTATCTTCCAAAGATCCACGCGGGTCTTTTTCTATCATCTTTATTTGTTCTTGAGCTTTTTATTATTGATTTTTTCCGCTATTTTTAATTGTCAAACTAGCTAGTTTTGAAAAAAATCCGAAGCGAGCGTGCAGCTGAATTCTTTCCTCCACCCCCCCTCCTTTCGCCACATCCGAGCGTTTCATTAGAGCGAAGCGGAGGCGATAGATTTCGTCAGAAATTTTTCGGGAAATGGTTTCGAGCCGTACGATAAAGATACTTCAGAAAAAAATATTGAATTTTTATTGTTTTATTGATAATATAAATCAATTGAAAATTATAAAATGGGCCTATAGTTCAGTGGTAGAACGCGTCCTTTGCAAGGACGAGGGGGGAGTTCGATTCTCCCTAGGTCCACCAAAAAAGAAAAAGACGTCCACTAGGGGCGTCTTTTTTCTGGATTAGACTTTGCGTCAGTATCCAGAAACATTGTGCAGGATGTCGGTCGCTGTTCTAAAGAACACGACCAGGAAAGTTGTGAAGGCGGCAAATACGCTAGGCATAAATACCGCAATCACAACGATTAGTGATGCCAATCCAATTGCTTTTAGCATTTTGGCTTTTCGCAGGTGGGATTGGTTTTTTAGGAGTTCGACTAAGATACTCCTAGCCACTAATCGTGACTTTCCATCCTGCTTCAAAACCTAAAAGATCTTGAAGCAGGACAGAAAGCGTGAACATCCTGTTCACGCTTCTATTATAATGTTTTATTATTAGTTTTGCAAGTTTTATAATGATAAAAAATTGCGGTTAGTGCTTGTTTCAGTTAATATTTAGTTCATGGAAGAAGTATTGAAAAAGATTGCTGAGAATACGGAAAAGATTGATAAAATTTATAAGTCTGTTGAGAAAACGAGAAAGTATTTTTTTTGGACGATGGTGATAACAATTGCCACTGTTGTGGTTCCTTTAATAGTGTTAGCATTTGTTGTTCCGGCGTTTTTAAAGACTTATATTGGGGGATTTAATGGCCTGCTTTAGATTTTAGATATTTTTTTATGTTTAAGTTTATTAAAAAGAGATTTTTTACGGACTTTAAAAATTCCTTAAGAGTTGGATTTTTTTTGGCCTTGAGACAGGTTAAGAATTCCAGCAAGTGGACCAATTTTTTAATTATAGGAGTTATGACTCTTACTTTTTTAAATTTAGTGGTGGTTAGCGGTGTTTTAGTGGGTTTGATTGATGGAGCGAGTAATGCTGTGGGGAAAAGATTTTTAAAAGATATATTTATTTCTAATTTAACAGAAAAGAAATTTATCTTAAATACCACCGAAATTACGGAAATTTTACGAGCCAATCCTAACGTAGAAGGTTTTAGTGCTAGATATACTGAGGGCGGAAAAATAGAAGCGAATTATAAGACCAAACTAAGACAAGACGACATAGGAGATGAGGTATCAGCAATTTTTGCTGGAATAAATCCAGAAGATGAGAATAAACTAACAGGAATTAAAAGTTTATTAATAGAAGGAGAATTTATAAACGAAAATGATTTTGATAGGGTTGTGCTTGGCTCAATGCTTTTAGACCAATATGCGAAGATAGAGTCTTCTAGTTTTCCCACTCTTTCAGGTGTAGGAATAGGGTCAAAAATAAGAGTTAAGGTTGGCGGTTACACTAGAGAAGTTACCGTTAAGGGAATAATTAAAAGTAAGGTTGATGAGCTTGATAGAAGAATATTTTTTCCAGAAAAACAATTTAGAAATTTAATCGGTAGATTTGATTTGAATGCCAGCGAAATTGCTGTTGGGTTAAAAGATGGCGCTTCGCCCATAGAAATGAAGAATTATTTAAACAATTTAGGCTTTAATGAATTTGCTAAAATTCAGACAAAGGAAGATGCCGAGCCAAAATTTTTAAAAGATATTAAGAAAACTTTTGAAATTTTAGGAAATCTTATTTCTGGAATCGGTCTAGCTGTGGCAGCTATTACTATTTTTATAGTTATCTTTATTAATGCCATTACCAGAAGAAAATATATTGGAATTTTAAAAGGAATCGGAGTTAACGCTAGGGCTATAGAGATCGCTTATGTTTTTCAATCAATTTTTTATGCTTTGGTGGGAACAATTTTTGGTTCGATTTTGATCTTCGGTTTTTTAAAGCCTTATGTGGATGCGCATCCGATTAATTTTCCATTTTCTGATGGAATAATCGTGGCGACACTTTCTGGAACAATGATGAGGGTTTTGGTTTTGTTTATCGCAACTTTAATTGCAGGATTTTTACCGGCGAGAATTGTTATAAATAGGAATACTCTAGATTCAATTCTGGGGAGATAAGGTAAAATTAAAATGACAAAAATATTTATTATCACAATTAACGCCAAGGCATCTAACTCGATGAATTTTTATGCCAAAAATTCATCGAAGTGGTTTTCTTTTATTTAAAAATTATAAGAAGAAAACCATGATCAAAGCAACTAATTTGGTAAAAACATTTAAGACAGGAGATACTAAGTTAACCGTTTTAAAGGGCTTAGATATTGATGTAAAAAAGGGTGAATTTGTTTCTATAACTGGTAGGTCTGGTTCTGGGAAAAGTACTCTTTTGTATCAACTTGGACTTTTAGATCATCCAGATTCTGGGAAAATAATTATAGACGGAGTTGAGGTTAGTAAATTAAGCGAAAGAGATAGGACGGGTTTTAGGCTTATGGAACTTGGTTATGTTTTTCAGGATTATGCAATTATTCCAGAACTTACGGCCCTGGAAAATATTATGATGCCTCTTTTGATGAAAGGTTTTGATATGAAAAAAGCAGAGAAGCAAGGCAGAGAGGCGCTTTCAAGGGTTGGTCTTTTAGATAAGCAAAAAAATCTGCCAAGCCAGCTGTCTGGAGGAGAACAGCAAAGAGTTTCTATCGCTAGGGCCATAGTTCATAGTCCAAAAATAATTTTTGCAGATGAGCCAACGGCAAATTTGGATGCGGAAACTGCCATGGTTGTTATGAAGACGTTTTTGGATTTAAATAGGGAAGGACAGACGATTGTGATGGTGACTCACGAGAAAGAGTATGCGGACATGACACATAGGACATTATTCTTAAATGAGGGGATTTTGGAAAATAAATAACTTTTCTTTCCTTAGAAGAATATATTTTTATAACTTTTGTCTTTCTGGCACCGGCGTAAAATTATATTGAGCGATAATTTTCGCCTTGGCTCTCAGAGATTTTATTTGTAAATACCAAGGTTAAAATCTCCTCCGAGACATGCCCGAAAAACAAAAGTTATAAAATTCTTTTTGAGATGTTCTTGAGAGGGGTTATTTTATATGAAAAACAAAATTATTTATTTTCTATTTTCCAATTGGTAATTTGTATATTACTATTGATTAGTAATTAGTTTATATGGTTAACTCAAGATTTAGTTCAGAAAATATTAAGAAGGCGCATTTTGTGGGAATCGGGGGGATTGGGATATCTGCCTTAGCCAGGCATTATTTGGCGTTGGGTTATTTGGTGACGGGGTCCGACGCGTCGGATTCGGATATTTTAGCCGAACTTCAGGATGACGGGGTACTTATATATAAGAGCCATAATGCAGACAATGTCTCTAAGGATGTTGAGATTTTAATATATTCGACAGCGGTTCCATCGGTAAATCCAGAAATAGTTCAGGCAAAAAATTTAGGAATAGAAATTAAAACTTATGCGGAGGCGATAGGCGACTTAACTAGAAAATATTTTACGATTGCAGTTTCGGGCTCGCATGGGAAAAGCACGACCACGTCTTTAATCGGTCTCATTTTATTAAAGGCCGGATATGATCCAACTATTATTGTCGGGACAAAACTTAAAGAATTAGGAAATAGGAATTATCGAAAAGGAGAAAGCCAATATTTAGTTTTGGAAGCAGATGAATGGAATAAATCTTTTTTGAATTATTCTCCTAAGATGATTGTGCTTACTAATATTGATAACGAGCACTTAGACACTTATAAAAACTTTAAAGGAGTAGTGGCAGGATTTAAGAGTTATTTGGATAATATGCAATCGCATGGAGTATTGGTGGCAAACTTTAAAGATAAGGAGATTAGAAAGCTGGCAGAGAGAATGGATCGGAAGAAAGACAGAACGGTGATTTTTTATAACGAAACCAAATTTAAACCTCATTCGATTGGAATTCCTGGGGATTATAATCAGGTGAATGCTGAGGGGGCTTACAGGGCAGCAAATTTTTTAGGGATAAAAAGGCCGGTAGTTGAATCTGTTTTGCGAGAATACCACGGAGCGTGGAGGAGGATGGAATTTTTGGGCGAGGGAACATTTGGAAATAAATTTTCCAAGTCGGTAAAGATTTTCTCGGATTATGCGCATCATCCAACGGAAATTAAGGCAACTTTAAAAGCTTTTAAAGAAAAACACAAAAACGAGAAAATAGTCTGTATTTTTGAACCGCATCAAGCAAAAAGATTAGAAGCGCTTTTTCCAGATTTCATTGCGTCTTTTACTAATTCGGACTTAACCATAATCTTGCCAGCATACAGAGTATTGGGCAGAGACGATAAAGATAATCTTTCGAAAATTGGATCTTTAAAGCTTTCTGTTGCTCGTCACGAACTGGCCGAGCCAAAGGATGCCTTTGCTTTAACTCAAGAATTAAAAAAGAGAAGGAAAAAAGTTTTTTATTCCCCAGATTTTGAATCTATTATAAAAACCTTAAATAATAATTTAGAATCTAAAAGTGTTTTGATATTTATGGGAGCTGGGGCGGTGGATGCGAATTTGAGGCATTTTTTGGGATAACCCAAAAAAAGAAGTAAGTCCGCCAGCTGGCGGATAAGAAGTATGAAGTATGATCCAAGAAAGCTTGAGTTTGGCTTGATTTTGTGTTTAAATTTACTTTGTTTTTAAGGTGAGGTGGCCCTGGTGGTCCCTGCCTCGCCGGCAGGCAGGTAAGGCGACGGTATTGTTCCCGATTTATTTAAGCGAAGCGAAATTATAAATCGCAATCCCGCTTAGAGCGGTAGGGTGGGTGAGAGGCTGAAACCGACAGTCTTGAAAACTGTTATGTCCGAAAGGGCATCGCGAGTTCGAATCTCGCCCCTACCGCTCTGTGCGGGAAAAACTGTTATACCTGAAAGGGTATCGCGAGTTCGAATCTCGCCCTCACCGCCAAAATTAGATAAAGAATGTTTAACCGTCAGAAAAATTTTTTGTTGCAGGATTTGGCTATTATCGCTTTAAGCGTAGTGGTCGCTTTGGTTTTGCTTAAAACCGGTATTTTAGTAAAAATATTGGCATCCACACAGGAGCTTAAATTGTTGGGGAGTTTTATAGCTGGAATGTTTTTTACTTCTGTTTTTACGACTGCTCCAGCAATCGTGGCTTTGGGAGAAATCGCCAGGATAAACCCAATCATTCCTACGGCTATTTTTGGAGCGATGGGGGCCGTTGTGGGAGATCTGATTATCTTTCGATTTTTCCGAGACAGATTTTCAGAGCATCTAATGGAATTAATAAAACATCAGGGCGCAGGAAAAAGAATTAAAGCATTGTTTAGATTAAGATCTTTCCGATTTCTGACATTTCTTATTGGAGGGTTTATTATTGCTTCCCCCTTGCCGGATGAGTTGGGAATTAGTCTTTTAGGGTTTTCAAAAATGAGGATATCTTGGTTTATTCCTCTTTCTCTAACTTTTAATTTTATCGGTATTTTGTGTATCGGTTTGGTTGCAAGAGCTTTGTAAAAATAAAAACACCCCAAACGGGGTGTTTTTATTTTGCTGACCAAAGAGATATTAGTTACCTTCTTTTAGTATTTCGAAGGCTGCTTGTAAATCTTTGTGGGCCATCTTTAGAATTTGAAAGACTCCTTCTTTAACAGAGTTCTTCAAACCATCAAGATCTTCAGTTGCGAGTCTGGCTTTTGCAGTTGCGAGGTTGGTCTTGGCTGTTGCTATACGAGCTTCAGCGGAGACTATAAGCGCTATTGCGTCGGCGTGTCCTTCTGCTCTCAATTTAAGGGCTTGGTCTCTTTCGATTAATTTAGCTATGTGAGCATCTAATTCTCCGAATACCTGATAAGCTCTTTCATTTCTCGATTCTCTTCTTAATTGCATAGTATCTTTCAAGATATTCTGCCAAAGAGTTTTTATTGAATCTCTATTATCTTTCTTTTCAAATGGCTGATTAGCTTGAAGTCTAACTTTCAAAGCTTCTATCCTGGCTCTCAATTCTGCTGTGACTTTAGGATGGCTTAAGATCATATCTAATCTTTTGGTCATCATTTCAACCAATCCTTGAGTTCCTGATTGTTTGATCACAGATTTTAAATTATCTCCTCTCAAAATTACTTGAGCATTGACGCTACCTTGTGTTACGAGCGAGGTTCTTTCTTGGGCTTGGGCGAAATTAACTCCAGAAAATAGAATTATTCCTCCTAAGGCCAATATTGTTAATTGTTTTTTCATTGTTTTGATTTTAATTTTTATTTTCGACTCTTATCACTTCTAGAACGAAGATGATATTGCGTTAGTTTCATTTTCTTCATCAATCAGCGAATTGAAATTTAATTCGATCGAATTAATCTCTGCGCCGTCAGCTTCTATATTGATTTCTTCTGAATAGTCTTCTGGTGAAGAATTTGAGCTGAGATATGTTGAAATGTCGCCATTGTCAATTTCTTGATCAATTACATCGGAAAATTCTGAATCCAATTCTTCTATCCCTTGAAATTCTCTATTTAAAACCGATATATCTTCTGAACCTTTCATATTTATCCCCGTTATAACAAGAACTAATATCACAAGTCCTGCGGGAATTAGTATTTTTGTTTTGTTCATAAAATTTAGTATTACCTCCCATTTATTGGGATTAGAGGACCGACCTAAACCCCCTACAGCATTATAACGTATATTACTATTCTCTGTGACGGAATTTTTAATTTCTGAAATAATAGACTGAAGATAAGTTTCTGGTGGATTATTTTCTTTAGAATTTACGATTAGTGATTTTACAATATTTGATAATTCTTTTAATTCTTGATCGTCAGAAAAATCGTCAGAGTTTAATTTACCCGATTTAATATTTTGGATTATTATTTCCAACGCCTTTTCTTTTTCTATATCTCTATTCATTTTCTTTAATTTTTTCTTTTATAGCTTTTAGGGCTCTGAATTGCATCTGACGAATGGCTTCTTCTGATTTATCTATTATTTCGCTTATTTCTGAATTATCTAATCCGCTTATAAACTTCAAGGATATTAACTCTTTCTGATCTTCGGTTAATGATTCTATGGCTGATTTTACTTTATCTATTCTTAAACTATCTTCTGTTTTTCTTTCCGTAGTATCTTCTACTTTTATTCTTTCCTCCAGATTGTTAATTGATTGGTTGTTTTTGTTTTTTCTCCAATCATTTATTATCTCGTTTTTGGCTATGGTGAAAAAATAGGCGAGCGGGGATTTGCCCTGATATTTATATCTTTTTATGTTTTTAAAACTTTTTAAAAAAACTGTTTGGGATATGTCTTTGGCTAAATCATCTCTTTTGGTTCTTGTGAGAACATATTTATATACTGGAGTAAAGAAATTTTCATATATTTCTCTAAAGGCCATATTGTCTCCAGAGGCTGCCAAATCCATTAGTTTTTCTATGTCTATGTTTTTCAATTCCATATTAATAACGATTCTTTCTATGCTTTGTGACGTTTAAATTGATTTGATGGGGTTTTTCGTATATATTGAAAATAAGCTTTATTTGAAAGAGTTGTTATTGTGCCCAGATATTTAATTATACACTATTTTAATAGAAAATGATCAGGATTTTAACTTTTGTTTTTTTGATTTCAGCTTTTGTAATAGGCGGATTTGCAATATTCCCTAAATCGTTGGATTCCCGTTCTGAAATAAAAATTGGGGCTATTTTGCCCATAAATAACAACTCAGAAGATGTTTTGAGCGCCAAAAGAGCATTAGAGCTTGGAGAAGGTAAAATTAACGCTTCTGGAGGAATAGACGGAAGAAAATTGAGCGTTGTATTTGAAGATGGCAAATGCGATTCTAGAAAAAGCGGAGAAGCTGCAAAAAAATTAATTGATTTAGGAATAAAAATTATAATTGCCGGTTCTTGCAAGGAAGAAACTGCTTCTATCTCGGGAGTTGTAAAAAGCTATGGAGGAATTCTTGTTTCTTATGCTGGTTTAGATTCTGGAATCACTGGAGCTGGTGAGTCTGCTTATTCGGTTACTTCGCCAGATTTTTTTGAAGGTTCTTTTTTGGCAAATTATTTTATTAATGATTTAAAGATAAATAAATCAGCTCTACTTTATGACAAGTCTGCTTTTGGTCAAGCTTCGTCAGATAATTTTAGAAAATATTTTTCTAATTCTGATGGGGAGGTAGTACTAGATTCTGCGGTGGATTTTTCAAAAGATATTCAAGAGGTTGTGAGTCAAGTTAAGGCCTTAAAACCAGAAGCTGTTTATCTGGCCATTGATTCAAAAGATAACGGTTTTGAAATTCTAAAGAAAATAAGAGAGGAGGGGGTGAATGCATACTTTGCTTCGCCAATTTCTATTTTTGATGGAGAAAATATTTCCAAGAATCCAAAAACCTTTGAAGGTTCTCTTGCAATATCGTCAGATATAGATTGGAAAAGCAATTTAGCATCCCAAAATTTTAGAGAAGAATATAAAGCTTCTTTTGGGGATTATCCATCAGGATTGGCTTTTTATGCATATGATTCTTTGTTTATTGTTAAAGATGCTATTTCTGCAAATTATCATGGAGGGGAATTGAATATTAAAAATATTTCAGAATGGATGAAGTCTTTAACTAATTGGTCTGGAGTTTCTGGACTTATCACGATGGATTTGGGAGGAAATGGAATTTCTTCCAAATCTTTAAAGAAAATTAGTAAGGCTCAGGTGATAGATGTTGGACAATACACTATAGACGCCGAAAAACAGGAGGGATACTAAAGATAGAATTAAGAATATAGAATTTTGAATTAAGGAAAAAACTAAGAGGTAAGTTTTTTAGGATAACTTTGGTATAATAGAGTTAAATTTATATTAATATGGATAATCAATTTAAAAATTTAAAAAATCAAGAAGAATTCTTTCTGATTTTTCAGGGCTTATGCAGTGTCGCCGAGTTTGCTTTTAATAAGCTTGACGAAGATTTTAAAAATATTAAGACTGATATTTTTTTAGTTCCACAATTTAAAAAGAATATTCCTTATTTAATAAGTATAACTTTGGTAATTATGGGTATGCGTGGAGACTATATGGGATTTCGAGATAATGATTTATTAAGCCCATTTTTAGTTGAAATTGATGGTGTACAGTATGATCAAAAATATCTTTATAAGATGAACGATTACTTTAGAAATCGCCTTAATAAAACTCTTGATATATTAAAAGAATTAGACTTAGATTTATATAATACACATAAGAAGATCTGGAGTGATTTTTAATATAAAATTATTTAAATATGATCGACGATAAACTCAGTTTTATTGATTTAATAAAACATACTCTTCTTGATTCTTACGAATTTAGCGCACATTCAGAGAATGAATTGGAAGGCATTTATACGCTTAATATGGTGGGTATTGATTTTATGGTTGGGTTTGATGATGAAAAGGCCTTCAGAGATTTAAATGAAAAAAAATGCAAGAAAGTAATTTTTGCGCATACTCATCCACTGGGGAATGATGAGTATCTTAAATTTATCCAAGATAGGCCGGATCCTAGAAAATTAATTGCCTATGGAATGAAATTATTGCCACTCGGAAATTTTCCTACAAAAGGCGATATTGAATATTTTCAAAAATTAAAACAAAAGGCAGAAAGTTTTAATATTAAAATAATGGGTGTTGTTTTTTCTGCAAGAGGAATTTGGATATTTGATATAAAGGAAAAACTTTTTTTAAAGGAAGAAAAAAATATAAAGACTAAAGATCCTAATAGCGAAGGATTTGGCGATTTTGTTGATTATCTAAATTTAAAATTAAAATATCCAAGTTATTTTATGGAAATTCAACAACCAAAGATTAAAACAAAGATTACGTATAATTTTAGAATAAAGGTTAATTCTTTAATTATTATTTGGATGATTATAAAAGAATTTTTTTATAAAACCTTTTTGAAAATAAAAATAAATAATATAATCAAAAAGTTTTATAATCAGGGAGTTATTCTTAATTTCATTAATTATAAATCTAAAAAAATTGATCCTGTTAGTTTAATGAGAAAAACTATAGAGGAGTGGGAGGAGAAATATTTACTATAATAAGGGTTTGGTAGAATATTTGAGTTTTAAAACTAAACATTGGTTACCAATTTACGCTCTGGCTAAAACGAGGGCCACAATGTTTTTTGCTCCTGCATTTTTTAAAACAATACTGGCTTCCATTAAGGTTGAGCCGCTAGTTGAAACATCATCTAAGAGAATGATGTTTTGATTTGTTATTTTTTCGATTTCTTTAACTAAGAAGCTATTTTTTATATTTTTAGCTCTTTCTTCGTGATTTTCGGTTTCGGTCTGAGATTTGGTGTTCTTAGATTTTACTAAACAATCTTTGATCATTTTTAAACCCAGAGATTCTGAAAGATATTCTCCAATGAGTTCTGTCTGGTTAAAGCCTCTGATTTTTTCTTTTGATTTATGGATGGGAATCGGAACTATTAAATAATTTTCAAAATTAAACTTAGTTTTTTTAATAAATATATTTATTGTCTTGGCTATTATAGAACTAAAATGTTGGGCGCGTTGATATTTAAGCCCTTTAATCAGTTTTTGGATAATTTCGTTTTTAAAAGTTGAAGCACTGCCTAAAATATATTTTAGCTCTTGATGACATGTTTTTTTATTATTAGGCAGGCGAGCGCCACATTTACCACAAGACAAAAAATCAAATATTTCTATTTTTTGAAAACAAGCTTGGCATAATCCAAATTCATAATCATTTTTTTCTAAGTTTTCTTCGCAAAAACCGCATATGTTTGGAAAAAGACAATCTATTATTAATTTCTTTATTTCATTTATAATTTTTTTCATCCTATTTTCTATGTTATAATTTTATGATAAACAATCAAATATGTCTCTTTTTAGCTCAATCTTAAAAGGAAATTCTTTTTTAGGCGTTGATATTGGAACTACATCTATTAAAATTGCCGAAGTTTTAAAATCTGGCAATGGTTTAACTTTGGGAAATTATGGAATACTGGATATCTATTCTTACCTAGAGAGATTTAACGAAGCTTTTCAGACAAGCAGTTTAAAGATTTCAGAGGAGGTGGTAACTCCAATGCTTAAGTTGTTGGTGGACAAAGCCGGTTTTAAAACAAAAGAAGCCAATGCTTCTATTTCCGCTTTTTCGGTCTTTACAACTTTGGCCGAGGTTCCAGTTATGACAGATTCTGAAATGAAAAAGTTCATAGATTTACAGGCTCAACAGTATATTCCATTACCGCTAAATACAGTTGCTTTAGATTGGATGAGAGTAGGAGAAAGAGTGGATGACTCTGGATTAAAAAAGAATCAAATTTTATTAGTGGCTGTGCCTAAAGATTTAATTGCTAAATATCAAAGCATATTTGCTCATGCTGGATTAAAGCTAGTCTCCTTGGAAGTAGAGGGTATGAGTTTGGCCAGGTCACTCTCCGGCGGGAATACTCAAAATCAAATAATTATAGATATAGGAGCCAGATCGACCAGCATTTCAATTGTTAATAATGGTTTTTTGAAGTTTTTAG
>SIBX01000017.1 GCA_009694925.1 Minisyncoccota bacterium | reverse complement strand
TCTAGTCAAAAATCAGAAGTTCGTCTGCCCGCCATGAATGCTTATGAGAGGCGCATTGTTCACACCGAGCTTGCTGTTCGTCCCGATGTTAAGACCGAGAGTAGTGGAGAGGGTAGGGAAAGATGTGTGGTTATAAGGCCAATATAGGTCATCGCTTCAATATTTACCGCTCTTTGTCATTATCCGGCTCGACTGGATAATCCAGTTACAAATCTAAAATAAAAAAAAATCTCTCCGCCGGATGGCGGAGAGATTTTTTCACTATGGCCTAACCGCCTATGGCCTAGGGCCCAGCTCTTGTGCTATATCTAATTGATACAAAGCTTTATCGATCCTATTTATGAAGTATAATTTCGTTCCAGTGGCGCTAAGTTGGTCAAAGTCTACTTGATCAGCTATGCCAGTTTTAATAATGCTTTTTGTCCCCATTGATGGATTCCATAAATAAAGATCATCGTCTGAATAGAATTTTCTCTTCATGTAGTCGTCTGGCAAAAATACCCCAGCTGGGATTTCTTTAAAAACTCCGCAAACCATTTTCTTTTCTCCTAAATAGGTGCACTTGCTAGGCAGGGTAGAGATCGACTCCACTGATATTTCCGCCACGTCCTTGTTAATAAAAGAAATAACTCCCTTCTGATCCTTTTCAGAAAACTTCAATCCAAAATTATTATTATCAAACCAACTCATAGTTAGTCTTTTTTCTCCGTTAGCATTTAGTGCTTGTAAGTCTTTAGTCTTTAAATTAAAGACCCATACTCTAGAAGCCACGGTTCTCGATTCCTTCTCTGTAAATAATATTCTTGATGTGTCCATCCATTTCAAATCAACCTCGCTTAAATTTATTTTGGCTATTTCCCTAGTTTGATTTTTTATTAAATCTTTAACAAAAAGCACATTCCCAGAATTTCTTTCTATTATATAGGCTAATTCTTTCGAAGATGGGCTAAGGTCGGCAGAAATTGTTTCATCAGGCAACGGTATCCAAATTTTCTTTTTTACATCAAAATACGGAAATTTATAATCATTATTATCCCTATAAGAAGCCAGTAAATAATTATTATCAGGAGAAGTTTTTATTTCATACAAATTATTTATCCTATAATCAGAAATCTCTTGCGGCTCAAGAGTTCCTTGCAATAAATAAATTTTTCCGTCATTTTTTATTTCATAAACCCCATCCTCTCTTAAAAAGTAAGAAAAGACATCATCCGCCAATTTTTTATATCTTAATGGCTCATTTTTGCCCGCAACAGTATTGGATGTATTATTTTTTGCCTCAGAAGAACCAGGAAGATCGGTGTTTTGTGTTTCGTTTTTTAAGCCGTCCTCTCCGCGCAAATAAAAGAAATAAAATATCCCAAACCCTAGAAGGGCTATTAGTATTATTAAAATTATTTTTTTCATTTTAATTGTAGAATTTGATGTGAATTAAAATCACTTAAGCTATTAAAAATTGAATAATTATTGTGTAACTTCTAATCTTCTTTCGTGTTGCTCAACATTACTATATCTTGTGCCGTCAGGTTTTAAATCATTTAGTAGGTCTAGATCTGATTTTAATTTTCCCGACCCAGTAACTGGATCTATATTGTAGTCTTCTAAGATACATCGATGATTAATACATCTTCTATATTCAATAATATCCTCGCAATAATTAGTGCAAAAATGTTTTTTCTCCGCCTTAATATTATCGCTCCCCGTAACTATTTCATATGATATTGTCGAGTTGGCAGGAGAGCATTGTCTCTTTATTGCGAGGCTGCATAGATCAGACCTTTTATAAAGGGCATCTTTTGTGAAGTCGGAATCTTGGGCAAAAAAATTATCAGGATTAGCACTGTTACTCCAGACATAGCCAGTATCTATAATAGTCTGCCACTTACAGAATTGATCGCACTGTTTAACATATCCACTATAATAAGAATCTCCTTTATCTCCATAATCAATCAGTGTTTTACCCGGAGAGCATTCGCTCTCTAGCGTAGCACACAAATAGGCTTGTTCATATTTTTTATCTGCTTTCTGTATGTTGATAATTTCACTTTCATCTAATATTGTAATATTTGGATTTATAAATTTAAGTATTGGAATAGAAACAGCCAGTAATATTAGTCCATATATCGCATTATAAATCTTTTTCTTAGCATCCTCCTTACTCCCAACAACTTCCGATGCTGTATATTGTATTCCTCCAATCACAATCATTATTATGGCCAAAAATGTGCCCGCTCCAACCGCAAATCTATACATCGTAGTTACAATATCAACTAATCCCCCTATATCTCTTTTGTAGCAATTACCAGTAGAACTGGAGATCTCGCCAGGTAATGGCACCCTGTCACAATCAACGGGAATTGGGACTGATAATTGGGTGGTTTTAGGCTTATTCCCTGTCTCTCCGCTAAAATCCACCGCCGCCGCCGAAGAAAACGATGGTATGTTGAAAAATATTATTATCCCTAAAAAAAGGCTATTAAATAATATTTTTTTATGTAATTTTATGGTTGCCATTTTAGTTGTTTGAATTAAAATATTTTGTTTCAGAAGCAATTTCTAGTTCTTGATATCTATTTTCGGCAAGCAAGTCTATTGCAAACCTTTCATTTCTAAATTTTGGGACAGTCAACTCAACTAATTTTTCTCCAGACTCTTTGGTTAGTATTTTTCCATTTACAGTCCACTTTATATTAATACTAGATTCATTATTTATGTTAAAAAAGAATGGCAAAGCTCGAAGAGTTGCCTTGCCGCCTTTTTCTATTAGGATTCGATTCAAATTAGTTTCTAGTCCTATTTCTGGTTTTAATACAGGAATAGTAATTGTTTTCTTTATGTTTTCTCCATTATATCCGACAATTGTTGCCGTTAAATTCTGTGGTTGGGAAATTAATTTATCAAGCTCAAAACTAAAATTTACAAATCCAATTCCTTTCTCAAAAATACCATTATCTCCATTCCATCTTATTTCATATTGAGATAGGTCAATTATTTTTCCATTATCCACCATTACCAAACTAGTTTTTATATTAGAGTTTCTAATCGGCATTGCCCTTCCTTTATACCAGTGGGGAATAAAGCTATCTGCTTTCCAGGTAATTATCATTTGCGGATCAGAAAATGCTCCATTAGATGTTTTTGGAATTAACAACAATCCTAAAACAATTATCAGTGAAAATATTTTTAAACTGCCATTTTTCATTTTAAGATTTAGTTTAAATAGCTAGGCTGCTTTTTTCTTTGAATAATAGTTAAACTTCTGGGCATTCATAAGGTAATCTATATCTTCTTGGTGGCGCTTTTTAATGTTTGCCAGTTCTTTATTTAGTCTAGCAGCCTCCTCTTCTCCTTTATCCCTTACATTGAGCTTATATCTTTTACTGTTGTGAAACTCAATCCATTCTTTAATTTCTTTTTCGTGTTTTCGCCTAAGATCAACACGGGCGTTGTGATTTTCTTGGCGAGCCAAGTCATACGGATCGCTTAATTCTTCGTTTTCATAATCACTGCTGGCATTATAGAATGGACGACCGCCATAACCTTCTGGCAGGCTTATTGGATTTTCTACCATTCTGCTCGTGCCCTCCCTTCTCATTCTTGCTATTGGTTCAGGTGCAACTACCGGCTCCGCTTCCGATTCTATTTTTGAATTTAAAACCGGTTTTGGAGCAAACGCCGGAGACTCGTTTTGTTCATTGTCTCGATTGGTTGGAGTGGAATTTTTGCGAACAGATTCCGGAGTCTCGGTATTTAAAAGTTTTCTACTGTCTTGTGTTTCCATATTCTCAACGTCTTCGTCGGTCTCCCTATAATTATATCCTAAATCATCTTCTTTTGCAGGATTTGCTTTAGCTAATTTATTTTGACGTTTTGCCCATCTTCTATCAGCAATAATTGTTCCAACAACTCCTCCCGTGATTGCTGGAAGAATGCTTAGTGCCGGTATTGCATCTATCGTGTTGCCAATTAAACTCCATTTTTTACCTTTTAAACCCTTTATTAGAAAATAAAGCTGAAATATACCAGTCATTAATAGTGATAGAGCCCAATCTAAAAAGACCCAAACCAATAATAAATTAGCCAAATCAGCAATTAATGCCAATGCTATTAAAAAATAACATTCTGTTCCAGACAACTTTGGCTTAATCTCTTCCATTTACATCAAATTATAACAGATATTCTTCTATTTTCCCTGTAGTATCTGTTCTGGTTTCGTGGTTATTATTTTATCTTCCAAATAAGAAGCAACTACTTGAATGGCAACTCGATTTAATCCAGCAAAAAACAGTCCTTGCCCAACTTCTGCATCTAGAAGCACGCTCTTCTCCGTTTCGGTTAAATTAAATGTTTTACTGAGTGCATCAATCATTGCCGGCGCCTGCTTTAAGAGTATTTGCAGCGATGAATTTGTAATGATTGGCCTACCATAAGGTGACTTTAAAAAGTCTTCAACGTCTTGAGTGATGGTCGTTACTCCTAAGAAATATTTTCTAGCTCTTTTGACTAGTCCAAAGAGGAAGGAGGCTCCATCGTCATGCTTCATCATCCACCACGCCTCATCTATTATAAGCACTCTCTTTTTGAGTTTTGAGCGGACTAAATTCCAAACGAAGTTTAAAACAATATACATAGCAACCGGCCTCAATTCATCTTCAAGGTCGCGTATTGAAAAAACAATCATTCTATTATTAATATCCACATTAGAGTAATCATTTAAAAAACCAGCATAACTTCCGCGTGTATATTTATATAATCTTTCAGCGATAGACTTACCTCCTTCCATATTTCTAAGTATCGATTCCAAGTCTTGTAAAAGGGGTGCTTGTTTGTTCGAAAAATCTTTTCCAGGAACAATTTCTCTTGAGGCATATGTCTCGGTAATCGCCCTGTCTAACATTGCTTCTTCTTCAACCTCCATTTTGCCAAGCATTAATTTTAGAAGTCCAGTCATATTTACTATGTGGTTTCTTAAAACGTCTGAAGGATCTTCTCCTTGTGGAATAACCGGAATGTCAAAAGGGTTCACATGGTGCGGGGAAGTGAGGGCTATTCTAAAAAAACTTCCTCCAACGGCCTCTGCCAATCTTTCGTATTCATTTTCTGGATCAATAATAATTAAATCCGTCCCAGTCATCAAAAGCCTTATGGCTTCTAGTTTAGTTGTATAAGATTTTCCTGATCCAGATTTTGCAAAAACCACCACATTAGAATTTTCTAAACTAAATCTATCAAAAATAACCAATGTATTATTGTGTCTGTTTATTCCATAAAGTATTCCAGTGTCAGAAGTTAAATTTACAGAAATAAATGGGAATATTGAAGACAGTGGTCCAGTGTTGAAAGTAGTAGTTACATTTAACTTGTCATTTTCAAGAGGGATAACAGTTGTAAATCCTTCCATTTGCTGAAAAATTGCCGGCTTTGAATAGACTAACCTAGACTCAAGTAGACTAGTAACATCTCCCTCTAATTGTTTAAGTTCCTTTAGGTCATTGGCATATATAGTTATATAAATTCCCAAAGAAAATATAGATTCCTGGCCCTGCTGAAGAGAGTCTCTTAGGTTTTCAATATCGTTTATTGCAGTTTCCAGCATTGGATCTCTCACTAATCCCTTTTCTTGGTTCATCATTAATTGAGCCTGAACTTGAGCAGATTTCTTTTTCAAATCCTTTAATGCCAGCGCTTGATCTGTTGGACTGATATATATAGAGATATCAAGCAGATTTGGCATATTAATAATAGGGGAGAACCAGCCCGTATTTAAAAATCTAGGATAGGTAAATACAAAAAAAGTCTTGGCATATTTATCGCCGATTTTTAAGTAATTAGAGTTCACTTCTAGTGCCGGAGGAGCTATTAAGTTTTTTATTTTTTCTGATTCCATATATTTAAATTAAACTCCTTTTAATATATCTTTTTTCTCCATCGCATCCGGATTGTATATATTATAAAAGAGATCAGCTAATTCATCGTCATTTAGTTGTATCGCTCGGAGTCCCGCTTGATTCAAAACTCCTATAGCCTGATTTGTTCTTTGTCCTAGTTGCTCTATGTGTGCTCGCAATTGCTTTTCGTGTTCCATTGTTTTTAACTGTTCATCCTGCCCTTTTTCTTCGGCAGTCTCTTTTTTCTTTAAAAAACTAAACATTTTAGACACTCCTTCTGTTGCTGAAGATAGGGAAATCGCATCATAAGGGATAACCACAAAGAAGGATTTATTCATTATGGCATTATCTTTTATAAAAGATTTTATAAATTCTCTATAGTCTGCTATTAAATTTCTCAAAAGTTCATGCTCTTCTTTCTGCTCTAGGTCTATTAATTTTTCTAAGTAACTATCAATATTGATTTTCCTTGAGTGTATAAATATTTGAGTTGTAAATTTTAACGAGTTTAGAAATGACTGGAAAGAGCCGATTATGCCCTCCTGTTCTTCTCTGGATTTCAAATCAAAATTTATTCCAGAAACTGCCAAAATTTGGCGCATTTTACCGCCCTTTAAAATAACCGTACTGCCTTTTATCTCTTCTATGTCTAAGAGTGATTGTGTGGGAAACGCTTCCTTTTTATCCATTAAGAAAAATTATAACATATACAGATTTTTTTGATTATTAAAATTTTTCTGTCATTCCCGACCCAATCGGGAATCCAGTCATAAATTTATTCCATTATCGCCCATACCTCTCAATCCTTAACTCTTAATTCTATCTTGTTGTATAATTATAACAATATGCAATTTCAGGTCCCCCAATTTATAGATGTTTCTCCAAAAATTGTAGGCCCGCTCACGCTAAAGCAGTTTTTATACGTTGCCTCTGCAACGGTTATTTCAATTATTCTTTTTTATATACTTCAATTTTGGCTTTGGATATTTATCACGGTTTTTTTAGGATTAGTTGCTATAGTTCTTTCTTTTGGTAAATTTAACGGCGTTCCTGCAACCAAAATTATTCTAGCCGCGTTTAATTATCTCTGGCATCCCCGCTCATTTTTATGGAAAAAAGAGGGTAAGATTGTGCAAAAACCAACTCAATCTTCAAATCCGTTAAAAGATTTATTTTTAAAAATATCCACCTCCTCTAATCCAATCGGAACCAGGGAAAAATCTTCAAAAATTTTTCAAGGTAGGGAATCGGAGGAAGATTTAAGGAAAACAACTGGCGAAATACGCAGAGCGCATAGAATTGATTATCGCTAAAAATCCAGCCCCGCTTGTCATCCTCGGGCTTGACCCGAGGATCTAGGATGTAATTATTCCTATGGATAAAAATTATTATGTTTATATTTTGGCCAGTAAAAGGAATGGAACATTATATATCGGTGTTACCAATGATTTAAAAAGAAGAATCTATGAGCATAAAGAAAAAATTATCCCTGGATTTACTAAAAAATATAATATTAGAAGACTTGTATATTTTAATACTACAAATGATGTAAATTCTGCGATAATGCGAGAGAAACAAATTAAGAAGTGGAATAGAGCTTGGAAATTAGATTTAATTGAGTCTCAAAACCCTGAATGGAAAGATTTATATGAAGAATTATAAACTAGATTATCCAGTCGAGCTGGATAATGACAGATAAAGAAAATGTGACAATACAATAAAAACAATCTATTAAATTGATTGTTTTTATTTTTTTGGAATTGTTTTAAATTCGCTATAATGCACCACCCTTATGCTATCGTCTTTATTTTCTTCGCCCAATGATGAAGTTTTACTGGGCTCTTCTTGTCCTAAATCTATCCTTGCAGAAACAGGAGCTTCCTTTTGTGATTTAACATCTTGAAGCTTGAATGGCTGATAAGACATAGGGGAATTAAAATCATTTTTTCTAAATCCCGTTTGTTCCTTGGTAAATATTGGTTTTTCCTCATGCATTATAAAAGGAGCATCTGGTATTTCTTCTATTTTTTGAATTTTAGGAGACGTTCCATTGTTTCCAGAAACTTCTCCCATTCTTCTATTTTTATCATTAGTAAGCTCGTTCACGAAGTCTCTTGGACGGGATTCCTGATTATATCCGCTTAGTCTATTCTCTAAATTCTGCATTGCCTGTCCTCGATAGACTGGAGCTTGGCCAGCGTTAGGATTTTGCGAAGACTTGAATTCATTTGTAGTTCTAGATGTTGGTATGGTCTGCGATTCTTTGTTGTAGATAATTGAAGCGCCAACTCCTATATCCTCTATTTCCGTTTTTAGTGGCTCAAATATTTTTCTATTCAATTCTTGGGAAATTTCATAGGCAATCTGTTTATCGATTCCAGTTCTTTCTGCTAACTCATCCGCAATTTTAACAGTATCTAAAGGAACAAAACCCATCAAAACATCGCCGGCAGTTAATAATATCTGATCAATGATTTTTTCGTTTAATTTTTTAGCACCAGATATTTGAAAAACAATATTAGAATTTTCTTCGCTAAAAAGCGACTCTCTTAAAATAAGAGAGAGCTCTCTCCATCGTGAACCTACTTCTTGTTGTGTAATCTTTATCATCTAATTTTAAATATTATTTTTTTACATCATCTTTCTCACCCTTTTTTTCTTGTCCGGAATCAGGTTTTTTATCATTCGGTTCTCCGTCCTCGCTCCTACCTATTGCCCCAGTGAGTCTAGTATTTAGTCCCTTATTTAAAACTTTATGGACATTAGTATCTTCCTCTGCAAGTTTTTTCATCATAAATGCTTCTACGCGAGCGCATTTTTTAGGATCTTTACTATTTGCGATAAAGTCGTGATATTTATCTAGCAATTCTTCTTTATCTATCGGTTGTCTTTTGAGAGTATAATTATTTTCTTCATCTAGACCTAGATATTCCCTATTGCGGCTCTGCTCTTTTGAAATAAAACCAAGAGACTCCAGTACTTCACTTAATTCATCAAGAGAAGAATTATCTAATTTACCAACATTATTAGGGATTCCTTTAAGATTGGAAGAATTTAAAAGATTTAATTTGAATTTATTTAAAGATTCAATAGTTGTATCTGGTAGATTTTTAATAGCCTTAGCAACATAAGCACCAGGATTATTCTTCATAGAAGCATTTCTTAAACTTTTAATATAATCTCTGGCTCCAACTTCTCCAAGGGCTGTATGTAATGGATTTTTTGCATCGTACTCTTGGGCCATTGCAGAATCAGTAAGGTTTTGTATGTTCCTATCCTTTTTAGATATTTTTTCATGAAATTCCTTCATTGCCGTACTGAATGCTTCTTTTTCTCCAGAAACACTCGCCTTAGCCATTGCCTGGTTTATACCATTTTTATTTTCAATTTCCCCTAATTGTTTTTCTGCTCCAGCTTTTACCCAATCAGCCTTTCCTGTTTTTGCTAATAATTTAACCAATTCAGGTCCAAGAATATCAGCCTTTCCCCCTTCGTTCAATTGCATAGCTACGGCCATCTTTTCTTCCTGACCTAGTTTTGAAAATTCTTTCATTGCTTTTTCTGGCTTCATTTTATCAAAATTCATATCCTTGGTTCGTTCTTGAGCGAATTTCAAAGTTTCCGCTTTTTTTTCTTCACCTGTTTTATATTGATCAGCTATAATACCAGCCTTCCTTGCACCAGTAATCCCTCCGGTTATCGCCTCATTTAATTGTCCAAGCCCAGGGATGTAAGATAGTGCGCGGTTTAAGATTCCAGCCTTTCCAGTAGCATTTGCACCCTTAAAATATTCTTTAGGTATAAGTTTAAGTGGCGTACTAGCTACTTTTAATGCCCTACTCCCTATGTATTTTCCTGTTCCCAGAGCAGCTCCTTTATAGGCCCCAATCATTTTGTTTGCTGTTCCTTTGGCTAAATTAAAAGTAGTAGTCATAAATCCTCCTCCGGCCTTATTTCCAGCGTAAAGTGCCACCATAAAAAATACAGCCTTAACTATTGAATCAATAATGCCAGTCAACCCGAAGGCATTCAGAATGCCTCTATTTGTCTCTTGTGCTGCATTTGTAGCATCAACACTATTTGATAGGCCCGCAGTGGTCGTTGTTGCTGTAAGTAAAGCAAGATAAAGAAAAAATGCCGTGATGGGATAAAAATATATCCACTTTAAAAACTGCTCCCACCACTTTCCAAAATAACTCTTAACCTGTGGGAATGGGCTCATGTAACACAGCCAAATAACGGGCATGCACGTCAAAAGAATTACCATAGCAACATATCTGGCAAGCATCATTCCGGCGATACCTATAAAGGTTAGGAGTATGATTATGCTGACAAAAATAGAAATCCACATGGAAAATATAATATTCAAAAAAGTTCTTCCCACTGAAGATAAATTATCTTCAAGTCCTACATTTGGACCCGGTTTTACCTGGGTAATCTTACCTAAATTAAAAGCATTAGCCATTTGTTCCGAAAAACCATCTAAATTTCCATCCGGTATAGATTTTGCTAAAAAATAATTTCCCACAACATTACTTACATCCATTATTGTTCCTGCCATGGCAAAGCTAAAATTAATCAACACAGCTGCCGTTATGAGTTTAATTAAAAAATCTTTTATTTTATAGTCATTAAATTTTGTTATAGTCGCAAAAGCTACATATATTATGGAAACCACAAATCCAAGATTGGCAACTTGCAGGCAAATTCTAAATCCTGTTCTAACTAATGGGCTTCCAAGCGCCTGATTGCCAAGAGAAACTAAGGGAAAAAGAAAATTAGATATTATATTTATTGCTCTACCAAGGAAAGAAAATATAAGCAACGTTATAACTTGTACGGCAGAAGTGATACTTTCTTCTATGCATGCAGTTCCATCCTTTAACCAATTACACGCTTGTACATTTTTCGTGCCGAAAACAAAAAACAGGCCAGCAAATAAAATCGCGGCGAGTAGAAATTTTTTATTTTTAAGCAGTTTGTTAAACAATTTTGAGATCATTTTCTTTGTCATTATCCAGCTTGACTGGATAATCCAGCCTTTTCTTTATAATTTTATATTCCCGCCTGACAATTTCTTAATAATTTATTAAATCTATCCAATTTATCATCTATCCTATCTTCCAAGGCAGAAGTATCAGACTTCATTTTGCCCAAGAAATCAGGTGCCTCTTGCGGGTTGATTATATGCGATTGCACATCGCCCAGTATTCTAGCAAGCACAATATCGTCTGTTGATGAGGCCGTTTCTCTGCTTAAAATCTCATTCATACCAGTTAAGGCATCTTCAAATTTAAGTATAATATTGTCGTTTTCCAAACCCTCATTCAGTTTTGTTTGTTTTGAGCTTGTTGAATAAGCCAGCTCAACATTAATTTCATTTAATGAGGTTGTCTTATTCGGGCAACTTAGAGGATTAAACTGAGCCACTAAAGCGTTTAGATCTACCTCATAATTATTTACTTTAGTTATAAATGAATCTATTTCTGCTTTGGCATCTTCTCTATCATCAAGCTGGTCTTCAACCTGGGCTTTTATTCCGATGATATGCAAATCCATTTGCGATTTTTTAACATCTTGATAATCCTTACAAGCATCAAATGGGGGGCCAGTTAAACCAAAACACGGATCCACTCGTACATTTTGTCCTTGATGTCCATTTTTAGCTCCCAGAAGTCCTTCGGCTCCAGAAATAATTAAGCTATTTATTGCCGCATCAACTATCGCTGCCACATAGGCTCCAACTCCATCTGCGTTAATTATAAAATCAATATCGCTTCCGATTGCCTTTGAGGTTAACTCTCCAAGATGTTTTCCAGGAGTTGTAACAACACATCTTGAAGCTATATCTCCCTTCTTGCCGTCGCCGTCTTGATCGGGTGCGTTAGACGATGGATCTTCTTCGCAGTCTTCAGTAGACAAGTATCCCGATGCTTGATTCACGGCATTAAGAGCTTTAGAAGTTGCCTGCGCAATCCTGGAATTTTTCTCTATATTGGCCATAATAAGAAGCGTATAGAAATTATTCTGTGGCTCATAAGATCGATCAAAAAGAATCCACCCTCCGTCTCTGAAATCATTTTGAAAATTCTCAATATTTCCGACTATTTGATCTAGTGTGCAAGAGAATCTTCCGCTTCCCCCTCCAAAGCTGGCAACGGGGAATAGGGCGAATCTTAATTGAAGATTAAACGGGCTGCACAAAAATTCCAAACCCAAATCATGAGCAAATTGTCCCACCGCATTTTGTCCAGCTTCTTCTAAGAATCCCCCAAAATCGCTAACAAATTTAGGTTTTCCCCCACCCTGAATCCATTGGATAATTTGGTTTACTAATTGATCTAATATCTGTTTCTTGATTTCAGCTTCTGCGGCATCTTTTAATGTGGTAGCAATAAATTCCATCACATGATAAAGAGCAGTCCCTAAATTAGCGAAATCAATAGTTGTCAATTGCGCATCGGCCCTTTCCGTTTTAAAAACCTCTTTAATATTTCCACCAGGAAAGAAAGACATCAGTACAATTGATACTAGTGAAAATATTGAAACTATCTTAAAAAGCTTTTTTTTCATTTTAAATTAATTTACTTGCCCCCTCAAATAACTCTTTAAATTCTTTATTTAGCTCCTCCATTGAGGTCAATATGATTAATATTTTAGCAGGATCAGAGTTTGTAGTTATTATTTGCGATAATCCATTTCTTATTCCTCCAAGAATTGAGATTGTGTCGGAGTGAAATTGAAACAAATCGCTCGGCGTCCTAAGTTTTTTTAAATCTCCTATTGCAGAATCAAATTGTAAATAAATATCATTCAACGTCTTACTATCAAGACTCGTCATTTTATTGTTTTGAATTTTTGAGCTTAAAATATAGCCCAAGCCCGAGACGTATTCTCGCCTTGCCTCTTTTGAATTATCAGTTATCAGATTTAATTGATTGCTGTTTATTTTAAGCTTTAATGTCTCTGAGCTTATCTCTTTTGCCATTTGGGCAATTAAATCACTCGTTAAAGAATATGTGTTTCGTATAGTTTCCGGATTCCCAGATTTTAAATCTTGCATTAAGCTATCCGCATCTTTAGCCCCGCCGATCATTTTTTGCCCAATCTGGTTTGCAATCTGTTGAGTTATATTATTTTGTTCTAAAGCAGAGACATTTTTTGTTTCGCTTATTGCCACATCTGATTCAGGCGCCTTAACATCAGCCAAGCTTTCTATAAATTTACCTTCATTTCCCGAAGTATTTTTTTCTTGATCAACTATCTTGTAACCAAGAGCCTCAGTGTTTAAAACATCTTTAGAATCAGAAAAACGCCCAATTACTACCATTCCCAAAAAAACCGAAAATGCGATTATTGAAATCGAAATAATTTTTTTCATATCTACAATTTTGATAATTGTTCTATAATGATAATTATATCATATATGAATAATTCCAATATCGGGATAAGTTTGATTTTTAAAGCATTTCTATCCGGTTTCATTTCTATCGGCTTAGAAATATTAGGCTTCAGAATTCTCTCTCCATATTTTGGTTATTCTGTATATGTTTCGAGCGCTCTCATAGGTGTTTCTATTTTCTCGTTTGCTCTCGGCTACTATCTTGGCGGATATTTTTCAAAAAAACTTAATTTTGATATTTTTTTCAAGGTTCTATCAGTTGTCGGTTATCTATGGCTGGCGATAGTATTCCTTTTCTATAAAGATATTCTGCAATATTTATCTTTTTTTAGATTTGAGTCGGGAGTCTTATTGTCGGCGTTATTCACTCTTTTTATTCCTTCATTCGCGCTCTCTTCTCTTTCAATTTATTTTTTAAAAATCGCTAGTCTAAGGGGACTTGATTCAGTCTCTTATTCCGGAAAAATATACGGCATAAGCAGTTTTGGATCTCTATTGGGAATATTTTTAACCAGCTTTTTATTGATTCCAAGCTTTGGAGTTAGAATTTCTATTCTTTTTTATCTTGGCTGTTCGGCATTACTCACCTTTTTAATTTTTAAAAAATTAATTATCAGAATTTTAATTATCTTATTTTTTATTCTTAATTTATTTTTCCTAAAAGAAAAAATAAAAGATGAATCAATTCTTTATTCAGGAGAGTCAAAATATGGATATCTAGAAGTTAAAGATTTAAAAGATATTTATATTTTAAGCTCAAATAAGGGATTGCTTTTTGCTCAATCGATTTTTTATAAAAATCCAGAATATAAAAAAAATAAGGAATACATCGACATATATGATATGTTCGAAATTTCTCCGTTTATTAATAATCCAAAAAATGTCCTTCTTTTGGGACTTGGAGCAGGAACTATTCCTTATTTTTACAAGGATATTCCCGGATTAAGCTTAAAAGCGGTGGAAATAGATAAAAAAGTTGTAGATTTAGGATTTGAATTTTTTCATTTAGATACGGCTAAAAATTTAAACATAGAAATACAGGACGCAAGATTATTTTTAAACAAAAATAAGGAAAAATTTGATTTGGTTGAAGTGGATTTATTTAAAGGAATAGGGGAGACGCCATTTTATTTAGATACTTA
>SIBX01000001.1 GCA_009694925.1 Minisyncoccota bacterium | reverse complement strand
TTTAGGAACAGCTGCGGAGACTACTCGCGGAGCGAAAGAAAAAGATATGATCAAGCTCGCAAAAAGAATAGATCAGATTTTAAAAAGCTAATTTCTATTGATTTAGTTTGAATAGTTGATATATTTTAGATAGCACAAATAAAAAAACAAACACAGGAGGCATGAGCCAAATGGATCCCAGAATGATTTTGTCCGGCGCAACTTTCTGTTTAAGAGATGGTATCAACACTAATCATGTGTTGGCCATCGTGATTCATGCCGAGAATAGATCGCAGGTTATGAGGAATGTAGGAATTGCTTTTGATGCTGGGGTGAAGTGTGTTTTTCTAATTGGTCATGGAATGACATACGCAACTCTTCTGCAACACTTCTTTGCTGTTAGAAAAGAGTTTAAAACCTCTAAGGGACCGGGACAAGGATTGGAAATCGGAGTTAACTTCTTAGATCTTTCGGGTGAAGATGCGATTCGATTGGCAGTAATGCACAAAATATTCGCTGTTTGGATTGATGACGGTGGCATCCGCGAAGACGAAGAAGATCCTTGTAGGATTGCGAGGGTTAATATGGCAATTAAGGGAGGAGGAATTCCTGGATTGCCGCTGATTTTTGGAGGCGTGGCCTTCAAGCATCAAACTCCGGTGAGAGATTTGACTCGCGTCGCGAGACTTGCTATTCCATTCATGGAAGTCATTACTACGAGCGGTGAAGCAACCGGATCGCCACCAGATCCGGAAAAGATTCGAGCAATAAGAGGAGCAATCGGGAATCACGCACTAGCGATAGCGAGCGGGATTACACCAGACAATGTTCAACTATATCTTCCTAATGCTGATATTTTTCTTGTAGCTACTGGGGTTAGTAAGTCGCATACAGAGCTTGATCCTGTTTTGGTTCGCAGGATGGTAGGGGTGATGCCTACAAAATCTAGATAACACAAAACACTCCTCGTCTATACGGACGAGCGAGTGTTTTTTAATTTATACATTTTAAAATCCTAAGCTTTTTAGGAAGATTGAAAGTTCTTTACCTTCTATGGGGCGATATTCTCCTGCGTAGAGACGACCAAGAGGAATGTTCATTATTCTAGTTCTTCTAAGATCATAAACTTCATTAAAGAGAGCAACACACATTCTTCTGATTTGATGTTTTTTACCTTCGGTTAAAGTTATTCTGAAAGTATTCTCATTTAAAACATCTACTTTGCAGTTTTTGGTTATATAGCCATCAATATCAACTCCGGCTTCCATTTTTTCTTTAAAATTAGAGCGAATTTTATCTCTAGTTTTAACTAAATATTCTTTTTCGTGGGAATATTCTGGATTTAGAAGTTTGTCGGTGATTCTGCCGTCATTAGTTAAAATAATTAAACCACTGGAATTTTTATCTAATCTACCAATTGGAAAAACTCCAGGTATAGGAAATATGTCTTTAATTTCATCTTCTCCTTCTTGGGGTGAATGGGTGATTACTCCAACCGGCTTGTTGTATGCGTAATAAACATAATTTTTTATGGCGCTATGCCCCTTAACTTCTACTTTATCTTTCTCCTGAACCTTATCGCCTAAAACAGCTAATTTGCCATTAATAAAAACTTTTTTAGTCGAAATAAGCTCATCTGCGCCTCTGCGAGTTGAGTATTGTTTTAAAGCTAGATATTTATTTATCCTCATCGGATATAGTGGCTTATCTTGCATAGAAAACACTGTATCACACTTTCGTCAAGTGGGGAAATTTTAATAAATTTAAATTTTTAAACCTAATGTTTCTGCGAAAAAAAATAAGATCATCGCTTGGGTTTCAATTATTTTCTTGATTGGTTTTCCAGCGCCATGACCAGAATCCATTTCTGTTAAAAGAAATATTTTATTTTTCTTATTTACCGATTGGAGGATTGCAGTCATTTTTCTTGCGTGAAGGGGATTAACTCTTGTGTCATTGATACCGGTTGTAAATAGAATTGATGGATATTCTATGCCCTTTTTTACATTATGATACGGACTCCATTTCAAAATATTTTTTAAGTCTTTTTTGACTTCTGGAGATCCATATTCATTAACCCAACGAGAAGCTATCCCAAATTTATGAAATCTAACCATGTCGGTTAATGGAACCCCAGAACGAACACCTGCGAATAATTTAGGTTCTTGAACCGCAACAGCAGAAACTAATAGCCCACCATTACTTCCGCCAGAAGCGGCTAGATGTTCATGACTGGTATATTTCTTTTTTATAAGATATTTTGCACAAGCTATAAAATCATCAAAGCTATTTTGTTTATTCTCTTTAATGCCTTTTTTGTGCCAGTTTTGACCAAATTCTCCACCACCCCTTATATTTGCGATTACATATATTCCACCTCTTTCCACCCATGGAACATAAGTTCTCCAAAACTCTGGGACTTCGGATGTTCCAAATCCACCATAACCATAAAGGATAGTCGGGTTTTTCCCATTGAGTGATAAATTTTTCTTATGAAAAATAAACATTGGAATTTTAGTTCCATCTTTCGATTTGCACCATTCCTGCTTAACTATATAATCATCGGGGTTTATTGGATTATCTGTCTTACGATACTCTACATATTTATTTTCTTTTGGAATATATCTGTATGATATTTGTGGAAAAGTAAAAGAATTAACGCTATAAAAAAATTCTTCTTCGTCTCGATTAGAAGAGATTCCAGCTAGACTGGAATATTTAGGGAATGGAAGCTCTCCAATCTCTTTTCCTTCATAATCAAACAAAACAACTTTCGAGCAAGCATTAACTAAATATTCGATTAAGATTTTAGATTTTGTCATACTTATTGATTCTAAGTTGTATTTTCTTTCCGGAATAAATTTTTTCCATTTAGTTAGCGGTGAAAAAATATCTTGAATGTTGGTGACTAAAATTTTTCCGTTGCTCGCGTTATGATTTGTATATAGAAATACCTTTTCTTTATGAAAATTCAAATAAAAATTAGCCGGAATTCCGGTGATTAATGCTCTAATTTCTTTAGTTTTATAATTATAAAGATGAACTTCGTTTTCTGTCCATTTATTGGAAACTTCTATTGTTAGATATTCACCACTAGTAGATGTTTTTAGTCTTAGCAGGTCGTCTTTAGGTCTGTCTTTACCAAAAATCAACTCATCGTTTTCTGGATTTTCTCCTAATTTATGAAAATGAATTTTTGAATAAAGATGCTCTTCGGATTTTTCCACGGTGCCCGGTTTTGGATTCCGCGTATAAAAAAAACCAGAATCGTCTGGAAGCCAGGCAACGCTGGAATATCTACAGTTTGGAATTTCTTCTTTTAAGTTTTTATTTTCGTCAACATTTTTTATATAAAGCGTGGCCATCTCCGTGCCTCCTTTTGAAAGACCGTAGACAAGATATTTTCCACTTTTGGAAACAACCCAAAAATCTATAGTGGTAATGTTTTTAGAATCTTTAGAGTTTGGATCAATAAGTTTTATTGGTTCGCCGTCTATGCCGTTTTTAAAATAGATCACGCTTTGATCTTCGTTCTTCTGGCGTTCGGAATAAAAATATCTACCATTTTTAAGATGAGGATTGCCAAAATTTACTACTTTAAAATTTTTAGCCAATTCATTAGAAAATATTTCAAAACTTTTATTTTTTAAGAAAGAATATGTATATTCATTTTGAGCTTTGATCCATTCTTTAACTTCTGGATTTTCTTGATCCTCTAGATAGCGATATTGGTCGTTTATGGATATGTTATTTATTTTTTCTACTATATTTTGCTTTTTTGTTGGTGGAATTTTCATATATATTATTATTTAAACTTTAAAAATTAGTAATTCAAAACCGCCATTTATACGAGAAATAAGCTCATCTGCTCCACGGCGAGTTGAGTGCTGTTTTAGCGCTAAATATTTATTAATGCGTATTGGGTATATTGGCCCTTCTTCCATATTGGTTATAATTTTAAAAGGCCATCAAAAAAAACAGAAAGAGAGAATAGATAAAATAATATTACCATTATAATAAATAGAATAAGTATTAATAATGCCCTAAAAACTGGTTTTCTCATTTATAAACAATGTATCACAATTTCGTCAAGGTGTGAAATTTTAAGAAATATTTCTTATTAGGTTTAATTTCTTTTCTCTCGTCCAAGACTTGATCTCGATTTCTCTTTTAAGAGCTAGACTTTTGGTTTTTACTTTTTCGAAGCATCTTAGAACTACCGGTCTTCTAGCTTTTGTATACCTTGCTCCTACTTTAGATTCGTTATGGTTTTTAATTCTTTTTTCTAAATTATTAGTTATGCCAGTATATAGGGATTTATCAGAGCACTCTAGTATATAGACGAAATAGGGCATAACTTAATTCTAGCATTAGAATATAATAAAAAGATGAGTTCTAAATCTATTATTATGTTTGGGATGGTTGTTGGCTCTATGATTGGAAGTTTTGTGCCAGCTATCTGGGGAGGGGATTTACTTTCACTCACGTCTATTATTTTTTCAACGCTGGGCGGATTAGCTGGAATTTATTTTGGACTTAAAGTCAGTAGATAAAAAACGAATTCTGAAACTTGGCTGGGGAACAGGGATTCGAACCCCAATTAAAGGCTTCAAAGGCCTCTGTCCTACCATTAGACGATTCCCCATTTTTTAAATATACCTTAATAAATTAACATATTGACTTACCTCTTACAATATAAGGAGGGTTAATTTGTTTTGCATATTTTAAAAAATGGGATTATAATTTCTACAGCTAATACTGGGAGGGGGGGGGATTGCGAGAGATAACTCTAGTGAGAGGGCGCATAATTACCGAAAGAACACAGATCATGAGGCAACTCAAGGTTTGTAGTCAACACGGAAACCTGCTCCGAATCACAGAGAAACAATTTTGCAAGTTCTCCCTCCCATTCTTAACCGAACCACCGTCCATGAATGCGCTACGCGCATATCATCGGACGGTTTCTTTTTTTAATAAACTTATCCGCAGGATATCAGTTGGAATAATTATTATAATACTTATCCACTTTTTTTATTTTTTATAAAAATCAATATGCTATTATTAATTCAGCACGAACAGGAGCGGGAGACGAGTGGGCACGCAAAGAATCCTCCTGAGATGAGAGAAGCACGTAGGCATGCCATGGTTACCGTGGGCACGGGCTAGCTATGGCGCAAGTTCATCTCCCACTCCTGTTCTTTGAAATTCTGTGCTCGGAGACTGGTAGACGGATGATGAACTCTGTATGGGCATTCCCCGTTTCGCCGCCATCGCCCCACAGCGGTCTCTCTTCCGCCGACTAGTCTCCGAGCCTTTCCTTGCCCCCTCGCTCCAAGCATTGCTTGTCGAGGGGAGAAATATTTATGGATAGAATATAGAATGCAGAATTTAGGAGAGAATGGGGTTAAAAAAACCTAAATTCTTAATTCTGAATTCTATTATTTAAGGTATCCAATCTTTTTGAGCATATATTCATTTTCCCATTGCCAAAGATATTTAGCGGCCAAAAATGCCTTAAAGTCACTTTTCCAGAAAGGAAATTCCTTAAGCTCAACTATACCTTTAAGCAGAGACCATTCGTGGTTATTTTCTTTGCAAATCTCAGAATTAAAAGTTTTAGATTTTATTTTATCATTTCCACCCTTAGACCTCAGACTTGCTCCGCATTTTAAACAGTTTTTTTGCTGATCAACACGCATAATCCATCTAGTTTCTAAATTTTTAAATTCTTTAGTTAATTGCCCCATATAAGCGGCGGTTTGAAGATTGTAGTCTCTATAAATAGATTGAGATGTTTTAATATCTAAAACTCCAAATTTGCCATTAATAATAGCCATGGCGTCTATCGTTCCAGAATATCCCTCATCTTTATTTAAAACTTTTCTTTCAACATGATCGCACTCGACCTGAAAATTATTTTTTGCTAAAAAATCTTTAACCGCATCAATGGCGGGGGAGATAGAGTCTATTATTTCTGGTTTATCGCCTACAAATATTTTTTCTACAACTTCGTGAATTAGAGTTCCTTCTTCGGCAGATTTTTTTGTTCTTTCTTCTGCAATTGCAAAACTAGGGGCTTCTCCGTAGTAGCGATATAGAGCCGGTTTAGATTTTATTTCTAAAATTTTAGTGACCCGAGGATACCAAGCGCCATCTATTTCATGGCCGGCTTCTTTTTTAAAAATATCAGGAGATTCGTAGAACATATGAAAAGTATATAGTGACTAATAAAAAAGGCCATAGGCCATAGAAACTAGGCCATAGTTAAAAGAACGAGGATTGCTAATTTTTCAAATAAAACGTATAATTTCTTCTTAATTTATGGAAGAAAAAGAAGTCAAAAAGAGAAAAATATCTTTGCGGAAAATAGCATGGAAAGTTTTAAAATTCATCTGGGAATACAACAGAGCTTATTTGATCTGGGAGTTTTTGCTGGTAATTTTTATGTCTGTTTTGCCTATTATTGTTGCCTGGTATTCGGCTGTTTTTATTAACAAAATACAGGTTGGGGGATTCTCTTCAATTTTTGATAAAGAATTAATTTTAATAGTGTCTCTTTATATTGGACTACCTCTTTTAGTGAATTTGGCGAGAGTCTGGCAAGCCCACCTTTTTTCTAAATTCTTTATATTTTTTGGACAATATATGGATTTGAAAGTGGTGGAGAAGAAAGCGGAATTAGATATACAAACTTATGAAAAATCTGATTTTAATAATTTAGTCTTAAGAGTTAATGAAAATCTAGGAAAAATTGCTTGGTTTTCTGATTATATTCTTTTCGCTTTTGGCAGATTAATAGATATCTTGGCCAGCTCTATAATATTAATTTCATATAGTCCATGGATAGCTATTGTCCTTTTAACCTCTCTTCTTCCAGATCTTTATGTTGAAATAAAATATGGAAAACAAAAATGGAGTATTTGGGATGCAAAAACTGAAATAAGACGAAAATATTTTGAAGCCAGAAGACATTTTAATCATCTTCCATCGCTTATAGAGCAAAAAATCTTCAAAACAAAAGATTTTTTGAAGTCTATTATGCAGTTCTTTTTATCTGCTTTCGATGATGATTTTTTGAAAACAGAAGAAATTAGAACTAAATCTAAATTTTTCTCAACTACAATAGTTTATATTGCTAATGCAATTGTAATCTTTTATTTAATGGATGACGTGGTTGGTAAAACATTACTTATTGGAACCTTTATCTTTATTTTAGGAAGGACGACAGATCTAAAGAATGATTTAACAGAATTTTTTAGAGGATTGGCAAGATTAAACGCGGATGCTAATTTCATGGAGGATATTTTTATATTTTTAAACACTAAAAAAGAAATGAAAAATGGCGTGGATGAATTGACGACCGGCGCTTCAGAGATAGAATTTAAAAATGTTTCATTTTCTTATCCAGATAGTGATAAAATGATTTTAAAGAATTTAAATTTTAAGATTAAAAAAGGAGAAAAGATTGCAATTGTGGGAGTTAATGGCGCAGGTAAAACAACTTTAACTAAATTAATTTTAAGATTTTATGACGGAACTAAGGGAGAAATATTAATAGGGAATAATAATATAAAAAATCTCGAGCTTAATAGTTATTATTCTAAAGTAGGATACTTATCTCAAGAATATGCCAGATATAGGATGAAAATAAAGGACGTAATTGCAATTGGCAACACCAATATTCCATTTAACATGGAAAATGTTATTGCTTCGGCTAAAAAGTCTGGCGCACATGAATTTATAATGAGCTATAAAAATGGCTATGACACTTATTTGGGAAGAGAGTTTGAGGGAGGGGAAGAGCCATCTATGGGTCAATGGCAGAAAATTGCCTTGGCTAGAATTTTTTATAAAAATCCTGAAATATGGATACTCGACGAACCAACTGCTTCAATTGATGCAGTTGCTGAAATGGAAATATTTGAAAATTTAGAAAATTTACCAGACGATAAAACTGTAATTTTAATTTCGCATAGGTTTAATACGGTAAAAAATGCCGATAGAATTATGATTATAGAGGAAGGGGAGGCTAAAGAATTGGGAAGTCATGCGGATCTTATGAAAATTAAAAATGGAATTTATAAAAATCTTTTTAATACCCAAAAAGAATCCTTTAAATAAAAAATAAATATTTTATCAACCAGAAAAATATTTACTAAAGGAGCAATGTTAAATATAAAACCAAGAGTCTACGAGAAAAGTAGTTGATTAGAGTCCCGACAAGCATGAGGCCGTTGTTAGGGCTCTGAGGTAAGAAAAGGAAGCGTATGAAGGATTTAAAAACTTTATGGCGACCCAATTCGGAAACCAAGTTGCCAACAACTGGAAACACTGATCAGAAGGAGCCCCAATTCTACGCTCGAAAGAGGTAAGGAGGGCTTTTTTAATTTTTGGAAAGCTACGCTTATTCTACGGGGAACAATACCTATCACATGTCGCACAATATACCTTTTGCGACAGATAAGCTACTTTAATTAACTAAATATGATTTCTTGTTTTTTATACTATTAATACCCTTTTGTGATTTATTTTAAATAAAAAATTATCTTCTTAAAATAAATTTAATTAAATTAAATAAATAAAAATAAAATTTATTTAATGGATATTCCCATGTGCCCATGTATTTTATAGATTTGCCTCTAAAACCTCTTTTAAACCTAGTAACACCAAGCCATTTGGCATTTGTGTCGCTTATACCCCATAAATCAAGCGATTTAAAGCCATTAAGCTTAAAATCCCTTATGGCGGTCCAGATGATCAGGCTTGGGGCGTTAAACTTGGCAAACCCTGTACGCGAGCCGGCAAACATATAGAATGTTTCACTGCCGTAGGACAAAAAGATGGCCGAAGCTATATTTTGACCATTGATTTGGGCTAGATATATGTAAGATTTTAATTTTCCATTTAGATTGGAAAAATTTTCGTAGTAAGATTTTTTGTAAATTCTTAGAGTATGCTTAGAGTTTGTTTCTTTAAATATATTCCAAAAATCTTCAAAATACTTTTTTTTATCTTCTATTGTTTCTAATCTAATAACTTGAACACCTTGACGATTTGCATATCTTATTGCATAACGAGTGTCGTGCTCCATCTCACGTAAAAGTTCATCTTCCGATTTTTCTAAATCTATTATTATAGTTTCTTCTGGCTGGATTGATTTTGCCTTTTTAAAACCGGAGCTTTTCAAGATATCCTCTAATTCTTTGGAGTAATTTTCGTTAGGCTCTATTTTGAGTGAAATCGATTTATTGAGAGGGCGTGTCCCCTGCTTAAATAAATTAATAAAATTATCTAACTCTAGTTTATTAATTTCTTTTTTAAAAATTAGTCCGCGAGGGAAATAAAAATAATTAAATCCGAATGGAAAATTATTTTTTTGATAAATAGACTTAAGACCATCCATATTAAAATTAAAAAAAGCCCTATTTAAGTTTAGGGATTTTTGAAAATCTGCCCATTCTTGCGATTGAAGAAAATGATTCCTTTCCATTATTAAAAATACTGCTTATGGAGCGTGTGAGACATATTTAGTCGGATCCAAATCTCCTCCAACCGGCATTGCCCCGCAAGATCGCGTTGGTTTTACATAATAAGTTGCACTAACGAAAACAACAAAATGCAAATGCGGTCCAGTTGCCCAACCTGTTTTACCCATATAGCCTATAACTTCGCCTTTCTTAACTTTCTGACCGACGCGAACAGAATATTGAGATAAGTGACCATATAAAGTAGTCAAATTATTATCGTGTTTAACAACTAAGACCTTGCCATATCCTGCTCCTCTGCAAAAACTATCCTGATTGGCCGTAAAGACAATTTCTCCATCTTCTGCACTATAAACTGGAGTTCCAATTGGCGATCCGATATCAATACCATTGTGGTGCTTGCCTCTATATGTTTTAAGAGCAAAGGCGGTTGATCCATATCCTTGAGTTAAATAACCACCCTGAACTGGCCAAAGAAGAACTCCTGGGATAGCGCTCGGAAGAAGACTGGGATCTATTTTTAAGCGAAGCTCCGATTCTATTGCCTCAACTTCGGCGGCTATCTCTTCTTGTTTTCTCTCTAATTCCCTTAATTGAGCTTGATATAGTTTTTCCTGACTTTTGGTTGTGCTTAAGATATATTGCTTATTGTTTTTTTCATCTTCGGCTATATTTTTTTTATATTTAAGATTAACTTTTTCTCCTTCTAAGGAATGCTTCTTCTCCGCAGTTTCCCCTATTTGATTCACTAGACCATTTTTAAGCAACTCTAGATCATTTACCTCGGATGCCAGACTTCTGCTCATATATTCAATAGATTTTGAATCTAAAATACTTTGAGAAATGCTTTTACTTTCAAGAATCAATCTCAGACTAGACCCTCTGCCTTTTTTCATTATTTCACGTAAAAGCTCTTCAATAGCAGTCTTTTTTTCTAAAACTTTATTTTCTTTGTCTTTCTTTGAAAGGCTTAAATTTTCAAGTTCGAGTCCTAGTTTGTCTATTTTTATTTCGCTTGATTTTATATTTAAATTAATCTGATTAAGTAAGGTATCTGTCTTTTTAACTGCTTGTTTTAAAGTAATTCCTTTTTCCTGTGTTTCAAAGAGCTGATTTTGAGTTTCTTCGATTTTCTTTGTTATTTCTTGAAGATCTTTTGATTTATCTTCTATGGCTGTTTTTAAATTAAGTTCAAGGGAGGTTGTGGCAAAAGATGCCTTAGTTCCAAGTAAAAAAAGAAGTGAAAAAAATAAAACTATCTGAATAAATTTATAATTGAAAATTTTCATATTATTTTTCTAGATTTTCTATAGCAGATTTGACCCTCTTTATGGACTCATCTTTACCCAATATATCCATTATTTCTTGTGGTGGCGGGGAAAATTCTCTTCCAGATAAAGCAACCCTGACGGGCCAGTAGAGATCTCCCTTGCCTATTTTTTCTCCAAATTGGTTTAACTCTTTTTCTATAACTTCTTTTTTAAAATTTTCTGGACTAATAGATTCTAATATCGCTACAGATTCATTTAGGGCAATAACCGCTCCGGCTAAGTTGGATTTTTTCCAAATTAAAAGATTTTTATCATATTGTGGAAGTTTAAAGAAAAAATGAGCCAAATTTTTAAATTCGCTTAAGTTTTTCATTCTTTCCTTGGTGCTTTTTATAATTTTAAGCACAGACTCTTTGCTTAAAGAGCTTTCTTCAACATCCCCTCTTAATTTTAATTCTTCTAAAAGATGGACATCTTCCATGTTTTTAATAAATTGAGAATTTATCCAATCTAATTTCTCTTCGCTGAAAATTCCTCCCCCTTTTTGAACTCTTTCTAAACTAAATTCTGAAATCAATTCTTTTATGGTAAAAATTTCTTTTTCTGATTCTCCAGACTTGGCTTCTGGATGCCAACCGATTAAGGCCATGAAGTTCACCATGGCAGAAGGTAAATATCCTTTATCTTTATAATCTTTTACTGAAACATCTAAAAATCTTTTAGACATTTTGCTTCTGTCTGGATTTAAAATTAAAGGAAGGTGGGCATAGGCCACTTCTTTAAATCCTAGGGCTTTTTGTATGGGAATTTGTTTTGGAGTATTAGGAAGATGATCTTCTCCTCGAATTACATCAGAAATTTTCATTTCTTCATCGTCAACCACAACGGCGAAATTATAAAGTGGTTCACGAAGATTTTTTGCTATAACTTGATCGCCAAATAGAGATAAGTCCATTTCAATTTTACCTTTAATTAAATCATTGAAGCGGATTTTTTCTTCGGGCATTTTAAAACGAATTATGGAAGCTTCTCCTTTTTCAATTTTACCTTCAGCTTCTTTATGGGAAATGCTTCTGCATTTTCCAGAATATTTAGGAGCAATGCCCGACTCCATCATTACTTTTCTTTCCATTTCTAAATCTTCTGATGCACAAAAGCAATAATAGGCCTTATTTTCGCTTAAAAGCTGTTTTAAATATTTTTCATACATATCTAATCTCTCGCTTTGGCGATATGGCCCATGGCTTCCTCCGACTATTGGATCTTCGTCTGAATTAAGTCCAAGCCATCTTAGGCCATCCAAGATGTCTTTTTCATACTCTGGCTTTGAACGTTCTCTGTCTGTGTCCTCGATTCTCACTATAAACTTGCCATTGTGTTTTTTGGCGAAAAGATAGTTAAAAAGAGCAGTTCTAGCTGTTCCAAAGTGAAAGAAGCCAGTTGGGCTGGGAGCTATGCGAACCCTTATTTCTTTGGATTCTTTAGGTGGCATTGGGGTTAATAGTATCACTTTAGAGAATAATTTTCAATTGAAAATGCTTACCCAGTAGTGAAAATTAGACTTGTCGCAGGGCGACAGAGTCAACTGTCTAATTTCTACTACTGGGTTTATTTCATTGGGTTTTTAGCAGTTTTCCACAATATCTATTGACAATAAAAATTAGGTATGCTATACTGGAAGAGTAATGGTTGAGAGTTGCCGTGATCTCAACTAGAGTAAAAGTGCGGTAACGAACAGAGAAAGCCAGTGTATCTGTTCGTAAAAAGCAAGCCTGGCTCAGGTTTCTCCTATGGGGTAAACAACTCCAGAAAGGGACACAGAGATTGCGATCGGTTTTTCTCGACTTAGTGGGGGGTTGTCACGTTTGAGGAAAAGGACCCCGGCTTGGCTGAAACCAAGCCACCATCCCCGCTCTCATAACCCGCTCGTCGAGAATTGGCTGAGATCAGCAGTCTCTCGTACCTGTTCACCGAACGCCCGCGTTTTTGGGCAATGGCGGCATCAGATCAGCTAGGGTTTCGAACCAGGCTGATAGGAATCCCCAATAGGTGAAGAAAGGGTTGTCGAGTAAGGCTCCGGGGGTTGTAATTGCGACACAGTCGCATGCACTTCTCTCGGAGCCGTTTTTTTATCCCGCAGTGAAATTCAATTACTCGCCTTTGGCGAGTAATTTTTATTTGCCGAATTCTTACTACGGGCTTTATTTAATTAAACTAAAAATATCTTCAACTATTAGTCTGGCGGAGTTTGGAATATAGAATTTTTCGGCAGAATCTTCCATTTGCTTCATTTTTAGTGGATTACTTAAAATACTATCAACTTCGTTAATTAAGACTTCTGGAATTAAATTGTCTTGTTCTATGGTAAGAGAAGCTCCTGATTCTTCGTACTTAATGGCATTTTCGAATTGATGATTATTGGCCGAATCAGGGAGAGGAATTAAAATACTAGGAATTTTTAGAGAGGCTATTTCAAAAATTTGTCCTGCTCCAGCGCGACCGACGAAAACATCGGCACATTGATAGCTTTCTGCTATTTCGCTTTTAAAAAAAGCAAAGAATTTATATTTTGATTTTAATTCTGGAAGCAAGTCTCTCGACATAACCTCGTATTCGGCTTTATAGCTATTTATATTTTCAACTCCAACTTGATGAAGAATTTGATATTTTTGTAAAAACTTTTTCAGGTTTACTAAAACAAAGTCATTTATATGGTTTGATCCTTGAGAGCCACCAGCAAAAAATATAACTGGAAGGTCTGGATTGAATCCAAAAAATTGCTTAGCTTCTCTTGCACCTATTATGCGAGTAATTATTTTTCTTACGGGATTGCCGACAATTTTAATATTATTCCATCCGGGGAAATAATCTTTAATAGAGGAAAAGGCTACTTCTATTGACTTAGCAAAACCACAAGATATTTTTGTTGTCATACTTGGAATGGAATCAGATTCATGAATAATCACGGGAATCCTATAGAATCTACACGCTAGAATAACCGAAATAGCTCCTGGGCCACCCTTCGAAAAACAGACATTGGGCATAAATAAGTAAACTTTCCAAAAAGATTGAAACAAACTAAAAAAGAACTTAAATATATCTAGTAGATTTCTTAAATCAAAATACCTTCTTATTTTGGCGGAGGCTATTTTTGAAATTGGAATACGGCGAATCAAAAATTCATCCCTATATCCTAATGGATCGCCAAAATATTTCATTTTTACTTCTTTCTTTTGTTCGTCTGCATATTTCCAAACCTCTTCACCGACGGCCAAAAGAGGCATCATGTGCCCTCCGCTTCCACCTCCAGTCAAAATTATTCTAATCTTAGACATTTTTAATCATTATAACTTATTTGCGCATATTTTGAGACGTTGGCTATTATTCCAGAAATAGTCATAAAAACTGCTAAGGCGGTTCCTCCGTAACTTATAAACGGCAACGGCATTCCAGTTAAGGGAATGAGCCCTGAAATTGCTGCGATGTTTATAAATGCTTGAATTCCTATCATTGATCCAAAACCAATTAATAAATATGAACCGAACTTGTCCGGAATTTTTTTAGCTAGGATAAAAATCCTTAAGATTAAAAGCCCAAAAAGCAAGATTGTGAATATTGAACCAAAAAAACCAAACTCCTCGCTTAATACGGCAAAAATTGAATCACCGTATGGCTCCGGTAGAAATCTTAGCTTGGTGGTTGATTGACCAAAGCCTACTCCGGTTAATCTACCAGATCCAATGGCTATCATTGCTTGGCCTATATGAAAACCACTGGTCTTAGAAAATTCTGCGCTATTAAAAAAACCTTGAATTCTTGAAAGTCTATATGGCGTTGCGTAAATAATTCCTGCTACCACCGCTAAAATACATACGGATAATATACCCATATGCCTCATTTTTGCACCAGCAAAAAAATAAATCGCACAAGATGATAAAAAAATTACAATTGCAACGCTTGTAGCTGGCTCAAAAAATAAAAGAGTTAGAATTATTCCTAAAATAACAAAAAACGGTAAAGCATCCCTGAGATTCGCCTCCCTGATATTTTTTTTACTAAACCAATAAGCAAAATATATGATAGAAAGAAACTTTGCGACCTCTGATGGCTGAAATGAAAATAATTTCAAGCTTACCCATCGCGCAGAGCCTTTTATAGTTACTCCAAGCGGTGTAAAAACTAGAGATAAAATTATTATTGACCCAGCAAGAAGAAGTGGTGCTATGTTTTTATAACTTTTATATGGTATTTTTAAGGCTATAAAAAAACCAAGAAGGCCTATTAAGAAGCCGTACATTATTTGTTTTTTGAGCATATAAAAACTATCGCCAAACTTTAAATTAGAAAAATTTGACGATGCGCTACCTAAAATAACTAATCCCCAAAAGACCAATATAAAAAAAGTTGTTACAAAAAACATGTCTGGCCAATTGTATTTTTTTTTATTAGAAATTGGCGTCATTTTATTTTTTTAATATTTTCCCGCCTAATTTATTAAGAGATTTTCCTTCTGAAAAAACTTTTTTGCCTTTTATAAAAACCTCTCTTGCTTTCCAATTTTTATCCAATATTGCTATATCGGCTATAAAATTTTTAGCGATTACTCCCCTGTTTTTTATGCCCAAAATGGAAGCCGGCAAGCTAGTTGTCTTGCGTACGGCACTTTCTATGGTTATTTTTTTAGAATTTTCAGAAAACTTAAAGAAGTTTGAAAAAATATTTAAATTTCTTTCGTGATTTAATCCTGATTTTTCAAAATTGAACCCTGGCGCATTAGAAGATAAAACGGCGTTGTTTTCTAACAAATTCATCAATGCATAATCGTGGTTTATATTTTTTATAAAAATAGACATTTGAAATTTTGATTTTTCTAATAATTCCAAAATTGCCTCCTTAGCAGATATCCCACGATTAGTTGAATAATCTTCAATTGTTTTACCTTCAAGATGAGGAAGTATTTTGGAATGAGCTATTTGAATGTTTTGCGGATTAAAATATTCTATTTCTGAGATTATTTTCTCTCGAGAATTTTTTTCTTTTATTTTATTTAAAATATCTTCAACTTTTCCAAATTTAACCCAATCCGGAAGCATGAATTGAATCGGGAGAAGAGACCATTCTGAAGCGTAAGAATCAAAATAAATTTTATTATTTGATTTTTTAGACAAAGAACCAATCGCGTTTCCAAAAGATTTTTCAAATCCAATTATTGGATTGAGGTGACTAATGAGAGTTGTTACTCCGGTACTTTCAGATATGTTTAAAATATCTGAAATAGATCTTTCTAAGTTTTCTTTGTAATTTTTTAAATGAACTGAGAATATTCTGTCCATTTTTTTAACCGGTTCCAGTGCTTCGACTATCTCTTTGTGACTTATGGATTTGCCGTCTATAAATCCTAACCCAAGAGAAATTCCAATAGCACCTTCTTCTAGACCTGAAGTTATTATTTTTTTAGCGACCTTAATTTCATTTATTGTTAAGTCTCTTTTTTGATCACCCAAAATATTTCCCCTAACAGAATTATAGCCAATAAAAGTTCCAAAATTTACACCTAAGCCATTCTTTTCGATGGTTTTTAATAAACCATCGATCCCGTGCCAGTTTACGTTATGGCCATGTGGAATTGACCAATTTTCCATGCCATAAAATTCTCCAGAGTAAGAAGGGGCCAAAGAAACCCCGCAATGTCCGCCTATAATTGTTGTAACTCCTTGGCTTAAAAAACTTTCCTGATCCTTATCACTAAAAAGGGTAAAATAATGATCTGAGGATGTATTTATATCTATAATCCCAGGAATTAAATATTGACCATTAACATCTAAAACGTGTTCTATTTTTCTATTTTTTAAATTTCCTATTTCAGAGATTAAGCCATCGCGAACTAAAACATCGCCCAAAAAAGGCAGGCCTCCGGTTCCATCTATAATTTTTGCGTTTTTAATTAGAAGCATCTTTTTATCTAGAGATGATTTTATTAATTATAACAAAAAAATAAAATGCACCCTAATGTCAAAATTGGGTAATTTGACTATCAAAAACAAGACGACGCTATAGAGGCAATCCCGTATCTATTTTATCTTCTTTTTTGAAATTTTTAAGATTTAAAAAAATAATTAAGGCTAAAATTGCAGTAGAAAAATATCCATTTGAGAAACTGAAGCCATAGTTAGTAAAGGAGTTCATAAGGGCATCTAAAATAATTAATATTGTTAATAAATGAAGGCTAATTTTAAAAGAATACTTAAAAGAAATATCTTTCTTTTCAAATTTCAAAAGTAAAAATATAACCAACCCTAGAACCAATGCCCCTAATAAATATTTTATGGAATAAATAATCAAAATAAAAAACATTATTAAATTAATTAGCACTGCTATAAGTGGCCAAAATCTTAAAAACGTATCTCTCCACTTATGTACTTCGTCTTTTGAAATTTTTAAGTCTGGTAAATCTTTTGCCTTATAAATTCTTATATCACCATCTTCTGAATTATGAAAGGCAATAGAATCTTTAAATACGGAAATAATGGAATTATATTTATCTAAGGCATCAACAGATAAGTTTTGATTAGTATCAACGGTTAAGATATGAGATGAATTTAATTTTTTAATATTTTCATTATTATTAATGATTGCGGTTTCGTTTAAAAAATATGGCTCTTTTTTGTTTGATTCAATTAATCCTTTATCACTATATATATTTATTTCAAGATCCTCTGGAATACTGGAAAAACTGTCATTAATGAGTTTTTTAGTATCTGAAAAAAAAGATAAATTAAAAAGACCGCTGATAATCGTAAAAATTAGCGCTAAAAAAAATGATAGTTTAAAAAAATATTTAATCGAAGAAAAAACAGTTTCACCCTCTAGGTCTTTATAAAATTTAGGATCGTAGATAGAAGACTTAATTTGTTTGAAAAAATTCATAATTTTATTTTATAGATAACGATTTAAAAAGAAGATTATTAATCCAATGGTTGAAGTCATGGCAGAAATTATCCAAAACCTCATTGTAACTCTTGCTTCTCCCCAACCTAAGGCTTCGAAGTGATGATGAATCGGAGCAGAAAGAAAAACTTTTTTGCCTCTAAACTTTTTACTCGCAACCTGAATTATAACCGAAGCTGATTCTAAGACAAAGATAAATGCAAAAAATGGCAGAATTAAGGTTGTGTTTGTGAGCATCGCTATAACCCCTAGAGTCATTCCAATAGGCATTGATCCGGTGTCGCCCATTATGAATTTAGCAGGGTGAATATTAAACCAGAGAAAAGCCAACAAAGAACCTATCATCGCCCCACCAAAGGCGGCTAAATTATATTTTTCAAGCACGAAAGCTACTATGGTTAAAGCAATATAACTAAAAAGCGATGTTCCCCCTAAAAGGCCGTCTAGGCCATCTGTTTCGTTGGCAGAAAAAGTGCTAGCAATAATCACAAATATAAAAATTGGAATATAAAGCCAGCCGACCGCTATGTTTCCTATAAATGGAATCATTAAAGTATCCCATCCTAACTTAAAATAAAACCAAGAGGCGCCTATAACTCCCAAAAATAAATAGGCAATTAATTTATGTTTTATTTTTAGACCACTAGAATTTTTAATCTTAAAGACGCCTATAAAATCGTCTAGCAATCCCAAAAGACCAGCAATAATCATTGCGGCTAGAGGCAGGTATGTTTCTGGTCGACTTATAAAATTCATATATCCCCAAAACCCGTCAAACAAGGCATTCATAATTGAAAGGAAAATTGCAATGATAGTTACTGTTCCCCAAATCAAAACACCTGCCATTGTTGGAACGCCGGCTTTTTTTTCGTGCAAGGCGGACATAATTGGCGCCTCTTCTTTGGAGCGAATTCTTTTTCCGGCCTTTATATTTACAAGTGTTTTATAAACGAATGGCGCAAAAATAAAAGCAAAAAGAAAGGATATGATGGAAACTATTAAAACTTTAACAACCTGCAGGGTGATCATTTTTTTAAATAAAACCTATTTTGAAGCCGAAAGGCCCAATAGCTTTCTTAGACTTAAAATATATATCTTTTGAGTATCTTCAAATTTAGATTTTGAGCCTAATACTATACTTAATAAGACTTTATTTCCAGCCTTAAATATTGAAAATAAATTACCCTGAGCCTCTAAGGTATATCCAGTTTTGCCTCCTATAAAATAATTTTCTCCTGCAAATATATTAGTGCTATTGAGAACCTTGTCTGACCCAGAAGTTATTTCTTTTATTGAGGATATTTTCTCGGTAGTTATGTCTAAAATTTCTTTATGATTTGTATAAATGTATTTAGCCAAGATTTCAAAATCTAATGCGGTAGATTTATTTAATGGAGAAAGACCGGTTGGTTCAAAAAACTTTGAATTTTTCATGCCTAAAAAATTTGCTTTAGATTGCATAAGGTTTATAAATTTTTCATATCCAAAACCTTCGGCTAAAGCTAAGGCAGATGCGTTATTAGAAAGAATTAATGAGGCCTTTATCATATCTATGACTGAATAATACTCTCCGACCTTAAAAAGAAGATTACTAGATTGATCAGCAGAGTTTTTAGTGATTAAAATTTTAGAAGTTAGGTCCATGTTCTCTAATGCAATAGTTGCCGTCATGAGTTTGGTTAAGGAAGCCATTGGCCAAGAATCTAGCTCGTTTCTTTTCATAAGAATTTCGCCAGAGGTTAGATCTTTTAATAAAATTGAATGAGCTAATAAAATTGGATTGTCACTATCTTCTTTAGGAGCAGAAATAGCTTTTTTAGTATTTACTAGCTTTGTTTTTTTTATAGGAGCCTCTTTTGTTTCTGGTTTGAAATAGGTTGATGATTTTTTATAACTTTCAAAAGACTGTTTTTTATATGCTTCTGTATTTGTGCTTTGTAATAATGATTTATTATTAAACTCAAATAAACCCACATCTATAAGACTGGCTTTGTAGGTGTCGTTGTTTTTGTTTTTAAATTTTTCGAATATCAAAAAATGAGAAATTAATGTAATGGACAAAATCACTAAACACAGCGAAAAAACCTTAGTTTTACTATTTAACATTCTGGGATAAAAAATTTGCCTTGGCCGATTCGACTAATTTTTTAAACCGTTCATGATCGGGAGTGTCTTCTAGCTTAGAAACTCCTAATCTACAAATTAGATCTGTTGATGGCAAATATTTAAATATACTTTTATCTTCTTGAGACTTTTTTTCTACAAGACCGCGCATTTCTAAATTTTTTATAGCAAGAGAAGAGTTTACTCCTCGAATATAATCTATTAAATGTTTTTCTATTGGCCCTCCATAAACAATAATTGAGAGAACCTCTAATGCACTTTCCGAAAGATCGCCTTCCATCTCGTTTTTTATTAATGAATTAATGATTGGGCCCAATTCTGATTTGGCGACTAGTTCAAACTTATTATTTGACTCTAAAACACAAAGACCAGAATTTGAATCTGACTCATATTTTAATTTTAACTCTGTTACGGCTGAATTAAATTCTAATTCTAAGTCTGGAGATTCGCTTTTTTCTACAAAAAGCAGGGATATTAATTTATCTTTTGATATCGCCTCCCCATATGCGAAAAGTATGCCCTCAATTTTACTGATCAGGCTTATTTTTTTTAAGTTTTCAGTTTCCATTTAAAAATTTAACCTTCTTTTGAAATTAATTCTTCTTCCTTTTCTAAAATTATATCACCAAATTTTTCTTTTTGCTCAAACTTTAATTTTCTATCTCTAGCTAAATGTAAAACTGCTAAAAATAAAACTATAATTTCCATTTTTGGCCTAGTTTTAGTTAATAAATTAAAGCTATTCTTCCCGTTTTTATTAAGACGATCTAAAAGTTCAATTATTTTTTCCTCTAATCTAATAACTAACTTTTTCACAGCCCCTTCGGGGTCTTTTATTTTAAAATCTTCCAAGATAAAAACTTTTTCTGCTGTTCTTTTTAAAACTTCTAAAGATATTTTATTAGGAAAGATAAAAATTGGGCTTTTCCAAACACCCCTTAAATATCCCCTTGAAGAGAAAGATAGGCCACTACTCAATACTCCCCTTAAAATATATGCGGCACCTGGACGACGAGAATCGCCTACTTTTGCGCGTAATAAAAATTCTCTATAAATCTTGAGGCGATTTTCAAGGTCTTTTATTTCAAAATCTTCTGATTTTTTAAGCTCAACTCCTGGAATTAATTCCTTAGACTTTATCAAAATCAATCGTGACGCAATAACTAAAAAATCTGAAATGATATCGCTCGGCATGCCGGTTTCGGACTTTCTTAAAAAATCTAAAAAATCCGAAGTCACGGCCCCTAAACTCATCTCTGTTATCTCCAGATGCTTTTCTTCTATTAATTCTAAAAGTTTATATAACGGTCCTTCAAAATTTTTAAATTTTACTAGATATTCACTCATTTTATTTTAAAGCAGAAAAATTACTATAAATATTTGATGCATCCCATAATAACCATCCGTTCCAAAAATCTTTATTTATGGAGACCTCATCATTAAGGGCTGTAATTTGGCTTTGAATCATATTTTTATCGTAATAATCACCCAGACTAAACGATTGAAACCAAGGCCTCATTTTAAATGATAGATTTTTGTCTGGATTGTTTTTAAAAAAATCTAATGCACGATTTTTCCCAATTATTAAAGAATATCTTACAACTTCATATGGGTGAAGCGCAGAATTTTCAAAACCTAAAAAATTTTTATTATAATGAGACGGATACATCATTGGGCAAATATAATCAAAATACGGGAAAAAATCTTCATATTTCTGTCCGATTCCTAAATTATTTTTTTCTATTAAGGAGTATGCAAAAATATCGGCAGATATTTTTATGTTTTTAAATTGATTTCTTAAAAAAGAAGAAAATCTTTGAATAGTTGAAGAATAACCGGTTATTTCTCCTAAATTTAAATCTTCCATGTTCCCCTCTGAAGGGAATCTTATATAGTCAAAATTAATTTCGTCGAAACCTAAATTATAGGCCTCTATTCCCAGATTGGTGTTATATATCCAAACTTTTTCGCTGTCTGGATTTAACCAGAACGCCCCCTTATCTGTTTTCCACGGCTCTCCGGAATTAGATTTTAAAGTTAGCTCTGGGCGAGACTGAGCAACTGCCTGATCATTAAAAACATTGATTCTGGCTATAAGATAAAAACCTTCTTTATGAAGATCTTCTATTTTCTTTTTAATATCCTTAATAATATTTTTTTTAGTTTTATAGTCTATAACTTCTTTAACTTTTGAATCATATGCAACAAATCCGTCTAAATCTTTTACGTCTATTATTAACGTATTAATTTTGTTAGATGTTTTCATATTACGAACAAAATCTAAAAAATATTTTTGATTAAAAAATAAGGAGGTAAAATAAAGCCCATGAACTTCTTCTGGGGTTTCTATGTGATTTGAGCTGGTGTTTATTGTTAATATTAAACTTTGGTCAATTTCTTTTTTGGGTTCTGTTATTTTTATGGAATTACTTAACTTACCTTCTAATAATTCTTTTTTGTTCTGAGTAGAATTATCGAGTTCGATTTCTATCGGAGCTAGTGTTTTTTCACTTTTAATAAATAAAAAATATATAGAAAAAAATACCGCGATAATTAATATGCTTAAAAACGATTTTCTCTCCATAAGATTAAGTTTAACACTCGCTTATTAGATTAAAAGTTGGGTTGTTAGTTTAAAAAACAAACTTCACTAAAACAATAAGACTTGCTAGAATGGTGTTTATGAAAGGAGGAGCTTTATATAGAAAATATAGACCTAAAAAATTGGAAGACGTCTTAGGCGAAGATCATATTACTGAAACGCTGAAAAATGCGGCAATTCAGGACAGAATTTCGCATGCTTATCTTTTTTACGGCAGTCGTGGAACAGGAAAAACAACCGTAGCTAGAATCTTGGCTAAAATATTAAATTGCGAAACTCGCCAACAGAATCAGAAGTTTTTTGCAAAAGGAGAACCCTGCAATGAATGTCCTAAGTGTATAGATGTTGATTCTGGAAAATCATTAGATGTGGTGGAAATGGATGCAGCCTCAAACCGAGGCATAGACGAAATTAGAGACCTGAAAGAATCTATTAAACTTTCCCCAACCTCTTCAAAATATAAAGTTTTTATCATAGACGAAGTTCATCAATTAACTAAGGAGGCTTTTAATGCACTCTTAAAGACATTGGAAGAGCCACCAGCTCATGCAGTATTTATTTTGGCCACAACTGAATATGAAAAAGTTCCTGGAACTATCATGAGCCGAGTGCAAAAGTTTAATTTTAGAAAAATTCCGATTCAGAAGCTTTTTAAAAAATTAAAAGATATTGCGAAGATTGAAAAAATAGACATAGAAGACGAGGCACTAGAGCTTATTGCCGAAACGGCAGAAGGCGGATTTAGAGATGCAGAATCTATTTTAGACCAGATGGGAAGCTTAGAAGAGAAAATTACGGCTGATAAAATTGAGTCTATTCTGGGAAAGGCAGGCTTTAAAAAGATTTCTAATTTAGCAGAGCTAGTATTAAATAAAAAAACCAAAGAATCTATTGAGGCAGTAAATGCGATTTATAATAATGGATTAAATATTGTTGATTCTACTAAAGAATTAATCCATTTCTTGAGAAAAATTCTGGCCTTAAAAGCAAATCCTGATTTTGAAAAAATATTTATAGAAGAATTTACTAGTACGGAATTGGCGAAATTAAAAACGCTTTCAGTTGGTGCTGATGAGAAGTTTTTGATTAATTTATTAAAGTCTTTTATAAGAGCATATTCGGAAATGAGATATTCTCCTTTTTCTTTTATACCATTGGAAATTGCTATTATAGAGAACTTAAAATAAAAAAATATGTCTATAGAAAATCCAGAACTTAAACCAGAACAGCTTGTTGTTAAAAAAACTCTAGAGTATGGAGATGATTGGGAATCTAGAAAAGATGCAATTATAGAAAAATTAGATAAAAAAGCAGAAATAATTGCCGAATTTAAAAAACTTACGGACTCTATTAGTTTAGAAACACCGCACGAAGAAGTGAGATTAAAATTGAGAGATTATTTAAAAAATATAAAAACCTCTTTTAGTGAGGAGATGGGTTTTATGTTAGATAAATATAATCTTTTATATTTAAAATTTAAAGAAATCTCTTATGAGCTTGAAAGTTCAGACACAGACTTAAGTAATGAAAGAATATTAGAAAATGAAATAGTTTGCGGAGAAATGATTGATATAGAAAAGAATGATGATGTTTATTTTCTAATTGAATTAGAGAGAATTATAGAAGATTTGATTGTAAAAAATAAATTTATTAAAGAAAATCAAGATAAAGAAGGATTCTTTTTAGAAGATATAAAAACAAGAAAGGAAGAGGGTGAAATGTTGACAGGTGAAGAATTTTCACGTGGTCCATTTGATATTGTGTTTTTGACAGACGACGAAATTGCTATAAATAAAAGATATTGTGGTGGCTATCATATTGGGAATACTCCATATAGTGTTGTTAAAAATAACGAAAATATTAAACGCAGAGACATTACTATAGAGCATGAAAAAATTCACAATTTGTTAGATGGAGTTTTTTCTATGAGTACTAGTAATATTAACCATATCAAAAATAGGATTGAAAGGTATAAAAGATTAGTTAATCTTAATGCTCCAAAAAATATAATAGATAATGAAAAAGGATTAATAATGGGAACGAGTTTTAAAGAGATAATCGATGATTCACATAACGAAATAATGGCGACGGTTAAAAATACGTATTCGGAATATTTTGACATGTGGACCCAAGAAGCTTTATCTATGGCAATCTTTAATAATTCTTCGCGTAATGCTAAGTTTAGTACTAATTTAGATTTTAATTTTGAGAATGCAAGTAATAATCTAAGTACTGCTGGAAAAGATGCTGGTAGATTTGTTGAATTTTTAGAAAATGAGATTAAGGGTGAAAAAGATGATGATCTTTTGGATTTTTATAAAAAACTGCTTAAAGATTTTAAGGATGTTTTTGTAAATATATATAAAAATATTATTTTAAATATGAAATACGCAAAAAGATTAGAAAATGATGATTATTTAAAAACCTACTCACTTTTTGCAATCTTAAAACCTTATCAATATAGACATATTGCGACTTATATTGAATCAAAACAAAATAAGGAAAAAAAGTAGTATAAAATAGAATTCCCCCGGGAGATTTTTGCAATCTTCCACGGGGGATTTTTCAGTGTCGCTGTGCGCGACACCACTCATTACAAGTTAGACACTCCGGTCGCGAGGAAGTGGGTTGGCCACAATCGTCGCGGGTCCGTCTGTCCTCTTGATAACGAGGATGCGGTACCTGGTGCTGATCTCAACACCGCACCACAAGTACTCCTGGAACGACAGAGCGCGACGGCCACGGACGAACTCGAAGCAGGGAGTGACAACTTCTCCTCCAGTGCAGTCGACCCATCCAGCGCCAAGAGCCAGGAGCGGAAACTTCCCTCCCCAGCTCTCGCCCAACACCTGCCTGGACAGTTTCCAGTCAACATGGAAACTGCTACCAATCAAGGCGAAGGGCGTCAGAAGCTCCTCGGGAAGAAGTGCCACGCTGCCGAGAGTTAGAACTTCTCGGAAGTTGGCTTGGCGATAGCCCATCCGCTCGACTTCTTGGACGAAGTCGTGGAGGTCATCGCTCTCCCGTGGAGGATCTCGGCGCTCGTTGATCGGCTCGTTCAACGTAACGATAGCCGCATCAACCAGAACCTGCCTCTCGTCTCCGCTGACGAAGGGTTGGCGAGTGCTCACACGCGCCTCATACCGGACCAGGTGCTCGTTCCCGCAAGGGAACTTGCTGCGGTCGTTGGCGAGATGATAGAACGCGCTATCCATCTCTTGCCAATTGGCGACTTCCTGGACACCGGAATAAGCAATCAGCTCTCCCGGTCGAAGATCGTAGTCAACGATCATCTGAAAGGTCTTGCTCAATGCGAAGTTCGCCATTGTCTCTTGCTCCTTCTTGGTTTCGGGTTTGTTTAACTTTTTAACCTAAAATAAAATTTCAAGCTAAAAAGTTAAACAAACCATGATTTAATCTGCTTTACTTAGGAAAGCAGATTATAAATATTTGTCAATAGCTCGAGTTAATGTGTACACACATATGACGGCTTATAGATAAACTCCAGATATGGCTATAAATCCTTAAAATTAAAAGACCCGATGGACAACGTGTCGTCCATCGGGCTTGCCTCTTTTTTCAGAGGCCTTCTTCTTCAACTTCCGATTGCCACCGCCACCTTGGGGGTAGCCGCAGCCCTCAACTCAGCAGTGCACCTTCCGCACTGGCGCGCATGGTCGCCGAGAGCACGAATGGCCTTCCCATTCCTGCCACCGGAAATTTCTGCCAGGCGCCGAAGTTCGTAGCACCTCTTCGTACCCTTCTCCTGCCTGATTTCTCCGCTCATTCTAGCTCTGCCCTCCTAAAAAAAGCCACGAGAACCAGATTAATATAATACATGAAGATATATAGTTAAGTCAATCTGTAAAATAAAATTGACTATTTAGAGAAAAATATAGTAAAATACTATTCTTATGCAAAATCTAAGAAATATCGCAATTATCGCTCACGTTGACCACGGCAAATCAACTCTGGTTGATGCTCTTTTAAGACAATCCGAAACAGATCTTGGAAGATTAGGAGAAGGCGGATCGATGATAATGGATTTTAATGAAATTGAAAGAGAAAGAGGAATTACAATTTTTTCAAAAAATGCTTCTGTTAGATACGGCGAATATAAAATTAATATAATAGACACTCCTGGACACGCTGATTTTGGAGGAGAAGTTGAGCGCGTTTTAAATATGGCCGATGGTTCCCTTTTATTAGTTGATGCTCAAGAAGGACCAATGCCACAAACCAGATTCGTTTTAAAAAAAGCATTGGCAATGGGACATAAAATTATTGTCGTCATAAATAAAATCGACAAAGCTAATGCTAGGGTTAATTATGTTGTAGAAAAAACTATTGAGCTTTTTATTGAACTTGGAGCAAGCAATGATCAGCTTAATTTCCCTATTGTTTATGCTTCTGGAAGATTAGGAAAAACTGGAATGGCCCCAGAACTTGAAACTATGAAAGATGTTAAGCCATTAATAGAAGAAATTATAAAACATATTCCTGTTCCTAAGGCAGAAATAAACGAAACCCTACAGATGATGATAGTTTCTTTAGCTTACGATAATTTTAAAGGAAAAATTGGCATCGGCAGAGTGACTGCGGGAAAAATGAAAGCAGGTCAAATGATCTCTGTGGTTCATAGAAATGGAGAAATCTCAAAGGTTAAACTAACTACTTTAATGGTTTTCTCGGGACTTGGAAAAGTTGAAGTTCCAGAGCTTGTGGCTGGAGATATCGGATCTATTGCTGGAATAGATAATATTATGATTGGAGATACAATTTCAGATGGAGAAAATCCAAAAGGAATGAAGCCGATTGTTATAGAAAAGCCTACGGTAAAAATGATTTTCGGAGTTAATACTTCTCCTTTTGCCGGAAAAGAAGGAGAATATTGCACCTCTAGAAATCTTAAGGAAAGATTAGAAAAAGAATTAGACAGCGATGTGGCACTACTCGTACAGCCTGGAAAATCTGCCGATGAATTTATTGTCAGCGGACGCGGAGAGCTTCATTTATCAATTTTAATTGAAAAAATGAGACGTGAAGGTTATGAACTCCAAGTTTCAAGACCAGAAGTTATTTTTACGGAAGAAGAAGGAAGAACCATGGAACCATTTGAAGATGTTTGGATTGAAGCGCCAGAAAAATATTCTGGAATGGTTATTCAAAAAATCAGCGAAAGAAAGGGTGAAATGAGAAATATGAGCGTAGATAATGGCACGGTTGCCTTCCATTTCTTTATTCCTACTAGAGGATTAATTGGTTTTAGAAACCAATTACTTATTGAAACTAAGGGAATGGGAATTGTTAATAGTTTAAGCGCCGGATACTTTCCAAAAATTCAGGGATTGGAGTCTAGCCCACACGGATCTTTAATTGCCTATGAAGCAGGAAGATCGACAGCCTACGCACTTTTAAGCTCGCAAGAAAGAGGAGTAATGTTTATTGCTCCAGCAGAGGAAATATATGAAGGACAAGTTGTGGGACAAAGCGCTAAAGCAGAAGACTTGGTGGTTAATGTTTGCAAAGCAAAGCAGCTTACGAATTTCAGAGCTAAAACTGATGCCGTGACAGATGACTTGGTTCCTGCTAAAAAGTTGACTCTCGAAGAGGCATTGGAATACATTGGAGACGATGAATTGGTTGAGGTTACGCCAAAATCTATAAGATTAAGGAAGAGAATTTTAAAAAATGCCTTAAGGAAGAGAATTGATTAATAAAAAAATACCCCTGACCAACTATGGCCAGGGGTATTTTTTTTAAGATTCTATTAGACCTAATTTTTTAAGACGAGACCTTATGGCTCCTGGCTTTCTTTTAAATATTTCTGCCAATCTTTTAACGGATTTTTCTTTTGCAAAAAGCTCTTTTAGCCATTTATCGTCTTCGTTACTCCACGGCATATAAGCTTTTGGAGAAGTTTCTCGAATTTTACTAAAGCCGTTTTCTGAAATAATATTCTTGGTTTCAAGCGAATCTTTAAAATCGTTGCCTTCTGAACCTTCGAAGTCAAAAATTTCTTCTATTTCTTCCAACTTCTTGTCTATATTTTTTCCGCTACAAGATAGAATAAAATTTTTATGTATTTTTTCTATTTCTTCTAAAGACATATTTTCTATATTTTCTACTTCTTCTATGGAAGATTTTCTAAAGCCTTCGTCTTTTACTAAAACCTCTGGATGAACTTGAAAAGTTCTTTCATTCCAACCCAAGATATAAAGCCCGGAAAGCCTTCTAACTCTTGAGAGAGCAACATAGCCTTGCCCATATTCAAAAACGGTGGAAAGATCCATGACGGCCGAATCTAAGCTTATTCCTTGGCTTTTATGAATAGTGAATGCCCAAGCAAGCCTAAGCGGAAGCTGGCTAATTCTGGCACGAATCTTGCCGTTTTCTTCAATAGTCCACTCCATTGGTTCCACGTGAATTTTTTTGCCATTTTGAATTGTAATAATTGGATTATTGTCTTCACTGCTAAAACCAGAAACTGTTCCTAATGTGCCATTAACAAAGCCGTCTTTTTGACTATTTTTTGTAAACATAACCGAGGCTCCTTTTTTAAGATAGAGTTTTTCTGGAGATAAACAGCCCTTTTTTAAAGAGATGACTATTGGTTCAAAGCCGCTAGATTCCATACTAAACAAGACTGATCCTCCAGGAAGATTTTTGAGCGTTATACTATTGACCCTATCCACATCTGAATTATGTGGAAAAAGTTTTGGTATGTCTTTGGGAATATTTTTAAAATCAATTTTTCTATTTTTAATGTGAGCAATGTGTTTTTCTTCTGTTGAATTTTGACGGATAGATGAAAGAACGGAAAAAAAATCTGCATCGTCTTGGCGATGCTGTTCTGTTAAATAACAAACTTTAAAATTTAAAGTTTCCCAGAGAGTGGAGTCGTATGCAAAGCGAACTTCTGGGGTTGAAAATAGTTCCCCTTGCTCTATTTCAGTATCTACTCTCACAACTGGCGGAAGCTGAAAAAAATCTCCAACCAAAACCACCTGAATGCCACCAAATGGCTCTTGATTTTTTTTTATGGCTCTGCAGACTGCATCCACAGAAGAAAGAGTTTCTGGCAACAACATGGAAACTTCATCTACGATTAAAATCGCAGCATTTCTTACTCTTTTTTCTACGGATTTATTTGAAGAAATTTTATAAATTTCTTGCTTAGTTAGATTCTTTTTTATGCCGATACCACTCCAAGAATGAATCGTCATTCCGCTAATATGAGTTGCAGCAATTCCGGTTGAGGCAGTAATGGCCGGTTCAATTCCACGCTTGCGAAGATATGCCGTATATTGATTGATGACATATGTTTTCCCCGAACCTGGTTCACCGGTCAGAAAAACATTAGCTCCTGTTTTTAGTATTGAAAGCGCCTGAGATTGAGTCATTTAAAAATCTTATCATGTATCTGATTGAAAATGTATTTTATTATAAAAAAGTGGCCTGGACTCCGTGTGGATATCCAGGCCGGCGCAGGGCAAGCAGACTGGGGAGCTACTGCCGATGCGCCCTATTAGAGAAATAGCGTCGGGGAGGTGCAGATCTATCCCGAAGAAGAATGAGAGTATCTCCTTGGCTGGTCAGACAGAGTGCCTGCCAGTAGCAAGAATCAACTCGGTGAGTCTTCTCGTTAATTGCGCGCCGCACCTTTTCACCAAGCTACAAGGAGGACCGTCGTGAATCGCTCCTATGAAGTCTTGCTGTTTTCAGGACCAATCTGCACCCCCCGACAATTAGAAGAATACCATATAGTATCTTAAAAGGCAAACTGTTTAAAAGAAAATATAAAAATTAAAAAAGCTCGGCTTTACGCTTTATGAGCGCGAAGCCGAGCTAAGTTGCTCCGAGTTGGGCAAGAAAACGCTTGTGCAAGGGGTTCTTGCCGTTCGAGACAACTCTTAGGCCCAAGTATACCTATATAAATAGAGTTGTAAACCAAGTAGTAGAAATGCGACTTGTATGCTCTATCGCTTTGCGATCTGTCGCATTTTCACTACTTGGTAAATATTTTATATTTTAACTAAATTTGGAGGAGTTTTTCCTTCTAAAACTGAAATGATATTGTCTGCGCACATTTGAGACATTTTTTCTCTGGTTTCAATGGTTGCTGATGCCGTGTGTGGAGTAACTATTAAATTTTTTAACTTTCTTAATCCTGAATATAACTTTGGCTCAAATTCAAAAACATCTAAGCCGGCTCCCTTAATAATATTATTTTTTAAAGCATTTGAAAGAGCTATTTCGTCTAAAATTGGTCCGCGAGAAGTATTAATTAAATATGCCGTCGGCTTCATTAGTTTTAATTTTTCTTCGTTGATTAAATGCTTGGTTGTTGGGAGAAGTGGAACATGGATACTCACATAATCACAATTTTTCAACACATCATCAATATTTGATGTGTAAGTTGTGCCGGGCTGATCTTTTTCAAAATTTTCATTTCTTTTTGGATCATAGTAGAGAACCCTCATTCCAAATCCATTAATGGCGAAATGAGCTACTCTGGCGCCAATGCGCCCCAATCCAACTATACCTAGAGTCTTTCCATAAATATCTGATCCTAATAATAATTTAGGTTCCCAGCCTTTATATTTGCCGGTTCTCATAAAATCATCTGCCTCAACAATTCTTTTTGATATTGATAGAATTAAAGTAAAAGTATGCTCGGCAACTGAATTTGTTAAAACATCTGGAGTATTGGAAATTAAAATATTTTTACTGGCAGCATATTTCAAATCTATATTATCAGTTCCCACCGCATAATTTGCGAAGATTTTTACCGAAGGAGATGCAATATCTAAAATTTCTTGATCTATTTTGTCGGTTAAAAGACAAAGCACGGCGTCATAATTCTTACCTTTAATAGATTTTATTATTTCTGACCTTGAAAGAACTCTATCTTTTTCATTAATAGTTAATTCGTATCCCTTATCTTTCAACATTTTTATACCAGACTCTGGGATGTTTCTTGTAATAAATATTTTTGCCATTATTTTCCCGGTGCTACAACTTTAATTGATAATACGACTTTAATCTTTTTACTAATGACCTACGTCCTCTGGTTGTCTTAAAATATATTTCTCTTCTTTTGGCATCATCTATATTTAAAGATCCTTCAAAATAAATTAATTTAATTGGCAGTCTAGATTTAGTTGAAAATGATTTACCGTTTTTATGCTCTTCTATTCTTCGTTTCAGGTTTGAAGTATAACCGATGTACCTCTTCTTATCCAGTAAGCTTTCTAAAATATATACGTAATAGAAGAGCATGATTAAAGTTGTAGCACCGGGTTAAACTAATTTACTTATAATTTCGTCTATATGTTTTTTGTTTGACCAGTAAACAAGGTTGGAATAGGTTTCCATTTTTTTAATCTCTGATACATTTTTTATAATCCTACTAAATTTGACTAAACGCAAATCCCCCGTTTCAAAAAGAGGAAGTTCTGTCTCGAAATTATTTAACATGGCAGTGTTTTCACTTAAATTTTCCATAAAATTTGAATTAATAATCTCTGGCAGTTCGCTTTCTATTTTTTGCATTTCTTCTTTATCTAATTTTAAAAAGGCAGTTGTGCCGATTTTCAATTTTAATAAGTTTTTAATACTTGGATTAAAAACGGAAAGCTTGTTTGAGGCTAAAACAACTTCAATATTATTAAAAAAGTTTTTTGCCAATATTTCCTCTATTAGTCTGGTATTAAATTCGCTTATTAGACCGGCGTAGATTTTTGTTTGTTTTGGAATAAACTTTTCTTTATTAAAATTGTGTGGCGAAAAAACCGCAACTTTATAGTCATTTCCCTCTAATTTAAGGTTTTTTAATTTAAGTATTTTAAATGCATCTTTTTGGTCTAAAATAATAAGGTCGTTGGCTTTTTCTTTAGGAAAATTAGAGATTATTTTTTCTATTACCGGCAATCCCTTTTCTAAGAAAATTACATTCTTGCCGGCGTGGATGTCGCTTAGAGTAAGAGTGGCTATAAAGTCCGACATACTTTCAGGGTCTGAACCTAAAACCAGTGATTTCCTAGAGCTAATACTTATGGCAGAGTTTTTTGTTTTTGATTTATTTAAAAGATTTGATATTTTGAGTTTTTTATAAACCTTCTCCTTTTCTCCTAATGAAAAATTAAATATATTAGAGAAGTCTCTAGAAGATAAAAATGATGAGGCTGAATTTTGTCTTGAAATTATTTTTGATTTCAAGTCTTCTGAATTTCTTGTTTTTAAAAAACGAATTCCAGAACTTTTAAAGTTTTCTTTAAATTTATCATTAAAGTTATCAAACATATGTTCATTTTCAACTTTATCGCTTGAAAAAATAAGCATGCGAACGTGGGCATCTAAATTTAGGCCTTCATGAGGATTGGTTATGGCCTGAAAAACAAAACCTGCACCAAACGGCACCTCTTTAAGAGAAGAGAAGACTAATCCTAAAAAACCTCCAAAGGATTCATTTTTGGGAAATGAAAATTCTCCTCCAACAGTTGAGTCGTTTTCAAGATGAAGGCCGGATTCTGGAAAATCAATTATTTTTATATTTGGCCAAATTTCTAGAAATTTAGATTTAACGACTGGAAAAACAAAATTAGGAATAGACATCTCAAAACGAATATCTTCTGAGAGTTTTGATTTATAAACCTCAAAAATGGAGCGGATATTTTTTTCCACTAGAAAATCTGAAAATATTTCAAATTTGAATTTCTCTTCTTCTGGTTTTGAAGTCTGAAAACTAGCTAAGGAAAATCCAAAGTTTGAATAAAAATTTTTATAAACCTTATTTCTATTTATTGAAATTCTGTAAACAAAAATTCCTAATATAAAAACTGGAATAAGAGCCAATACTAAAAAAGGCATGATAAAATTATATCATTTTTTAAGTATCGATTAATTAACAGTTAAGCTAGTGTCTAGCCAATAGCCACTAGGGTATAAAAAAACTAACAATAAAACTTTTAAGAATGTCTAACAACTAAAACATCACCATCTTTTACCTCATATTCCTTACCTTCTATGCGGATTAATCCTTTTTCTTTGGCTTTGACCCATGAACCACATTCTAAAAGTTTATTAGTTGAAACCACTTCGGCGCGAATGAATTTTTTTTCAAAATCTGTATGAATGACTCCGGATGCTTGAGGCGCTTTCCAGCCTTTTTTGATTGTCCAGGCCCTAGTTTCCTCCTCTCCTGTTGTAAAAAAACTAATTAAATCTAAGACTTCATAAGCTTTTTTAATTAATTCTGGAATATTTTCTACCGTTCCAAGATCTGAGACGACATAGGTTGAATTTAGACTGGCGATTTTTTGCTTTAATGCATCACTAACATCTTCAGATTTACCATTTAAGAAATAAATTTGTTTTTTAGCGGTTAAAAGCTGGAGTTCTTTAACGATAATCTCATCTTTAAAATCTGATATTAATTCCCCTTTTTCTAATATTTCTTTTAATTTTGCTAAAACTTCTTTGTTTTTAATGGCTTGCTTATTACCAGATTTTATTTCTGCGTCTATTTTGGCAAATCTTTTAGTAACGACATCTAAATCTTTCAAAATTAATTCTGTGTTGATTATTTCTAAATCAGAAACAGGATCTACTCTATTTTCTACGTGAATAATTTCTTCTGAAGAAAAACATCTTAAAACTTGAACGATGACTTCTGTTTCTTTGATGTGCGATAAAAATTGATTACCTAAACCTTCGCCCGAAGAGGCGCCCTTAACAAGGCCAGCGATATCGTAAAATTCGATAATGGCTGCGATTTTTTTGGCGGAGCTAGACATTACCGCAAGCTTATCCAATCGATCATCGGGGACAGAAACGACGCCCACGTTTGGATCTATGGTGCAAAATGGATAGTTGGCAATATTAACCTCATTTTTAGTGATTATTTTAAAAAGGGTGGACTTGCCTACATTTGGTAAACCTACGATGCCTATCGATAATTTCATGTCTAAAGTATTTTAATAAGGTTTGGTTAAGATTGCAATTAAAGAGGCTTCGGGCGGAGGAGTTGCCTCAACCCGAAGCCGATAAGCCTAGAAGCACAATTTTTCTCGCTCCCTGGTTCATTAACTCTTACATTGTCCCAGAGATTGCTCACCGTATCGGCTTACCGGGTCTAGTCGGTTAGCCAGTGGTCGCCCGAGGATTGAGAGACCGAATGAAACGAGAAATTCAACTCTTGTGCGAAGAAGAGCCCATTTGCGGACTTTTGGATGCTGGCAAAGAAGGAAAGCTTAGCGTCCAAAAGCTGACTTGCGACTTCTCGACTTACTTCTCTAAAACCTTAACAATATAAATATTTTAAGTCAATATTATAATAAAGATTCTTCTGGAAGCTTAAAGAATCCACCGAGCTCTGAAAGCATATCTTCGGGAATTGGAATTTGTGCCCCAACTTTTGAAACTCCTGGGTAACGCCAGGCGCTGATCATTAAAATTTTTGATCTTTTTTTTAGCGTTGAAACTTTCATTTTATTTTTTTTATCAATATACATTACCCATATCTCCTCTTTCCTATTTTTCTTGTCGTTGCGTTTCATTGAGGCAAATGTGTCTGGGGCAATTCCCTCTTCTTTGCGTTTTGGATAACTAAGAATAGATTTTATTTTTGATTCCGAAAGACCATAAAAAGCCATTTTATTCTTAATATGGTTAGTCCAAGAGATGCTGGCTGTGTCTTTGGGAAATCTTACAAACATTTGATTAGTGACTAGGGTTTACCAATAGCGACTAGTTAAATACTGTATTATAAAATATGATTTTACTACACCCCATTGGCTAGTGGCTATACCCTATCTTGGTTTAACATAGATTTTACCCTCAACGGAAAGATCTATATATTCTATTGTATTACTTGAAGATTTTTGTAGAATCTTTTTTAATGCCTCTAAGTTAAGAGTTGGATCAAAACTTAGGTTAAATAAAAGCTTTGTGCCGTTTTTATCTTGAATATTTAATGCGTCACCTATTTTTTTATATTCTACTTTTTCTGCGATTATCCCTGCTAAATTTAACTCTTGGAATATTTTCTTAAAATTTAAAAACTGATTATCTTCTAAAACTTTTATACCCAAAGATCCAATGCGACTAGAGTTTTCAATAACTCCAATATAAAGACCGCCGAATGTCTGAGGAGCTTCACCTAATAACATTCCGTCATCATAAGAAACCCAAAAACAATTCTTATTAGAAACATCTCCTAAAAAACACCAAGAACTAATTTTTTTTGATTTTTCTGCCGTAACGTTAATAGACATATTTAGAAAATCCTTTTTTAAATTAATATTATTAAATTCAAGAAATTTTAAAGAATTAACGTTACTTTCCCAAGAAAGAATATTATTTTCCCCTAATAGGGCTAAAACTTTTGGCCTAGTGGTATGTTTTTTTAAATTTTCAATAAAGATTGATTTTTCTGAGCTATCTATCCCAGATATTTCTAGATTTTTAATCTGAAAAATTGAACTATCCTTAATTGTTTTAAGGGCTAAAATTGGTTCGCATAAAAAAATAACTAAAATAAAATATAGCTCAAATTTTAGTCTCCTTCTCTTTTTTTTAAGATTATTCTGATGAATTTCCATTTTTAAATTATAATCTTTTTTATTAATGGATTTATTCTGGTAATAAATTCATAAGTAGAATTTATTGATAATTGTGAAATTTCTTCTAAGGTTATTTCTGAATTTTCTGATTTGCCTATTAAAACGGCTTCATTTCCTAATTTCAGATTTTCTAAATTAGAAACATCAACGATGATCATATCCATACAAACTCGCCCTAGAACTTTGCATTCTTTGCTATTAATTAAAACCTTTCCGACACTAGTTAAACTTCTTGGATAGCCATGCCAATAACCTATTGGAATAATGGCAATTTTTGAATCTTTAATTAATTTTTCTACTAAATCATAACTAATGCCTTCGCCAGATTTAACTTCTTTTACTTCGCTAACTAAGGCTTTCCAAGACAAAACTGGAAGTAATTTATATTTATCCTGAAATTCTTTTTTAAGCTCTTCGCTCGGATACATTCCATAAAGACCAATACCCACGCGAACCATATCTAAATGATATTTTTTATCCAATAAAGTTCCGCCGGTTGCAGAGCAATGTTTGGCCAAATCTCTTAAGCCAGCAGTTTCTAAAAGTTTTATAGCTTCATTAAATTCATTAAACTGCTTATTAGTGAATTCGGTATTTTTTGGATCTTTGGCGGAGGCAAAGTGAGTGTAAGCTCCATTGATAGGAAGTTTTTTCTTTTTAATAATACTAATGGCTTCGCTCATTTCAAAAATCTGCAATCCTTGGCGATGCATGCCCGTATCTATTTTAAGATGAAAGTCTGGCTTGGCTTTTGAGGCGGAGTAAATCTTTAAGGCTTCTAAGTTGGAAATAGAAATTGTTATATCGTTCTTCTTGGCATCTAATAAAGAATTTCCAGGGATTGATGGACCGATAACTAAAATTGGTTTTTTTATACTGATACTTCTCAATTTAATTCCTTCAATAATTGAATCGACACAAAAACCATCAACCCTAAACTTATCCGCCATTCTAGAAAAATCTTCTAAGCCATGGCCGTAAGCGTTTGATTTAACCACGGCAAAAAGCTTAGTTTTTTTATCTAATAAATTTTTAAAAACACCTATATTATTTTTTAAATTATTACTACTTAGCTCGATCCAGGTTTTGTAGATTTTTTCCTCTTTCATTGGATTTCATAATAACTTAAATGGTCTATTTTGGCTAATTTATATGGGCTTTCTTGCCTATTGACTTTTATAGTATTAGTGTGCTATAATTATGGAAGGTAGCTGGGAGTTATCTCGGCACCAAAAACAGAACAACCAAGCTGATTCCCTATTTGGGATGAAGCCGGAACAATGGGAGAGAACCGTGAGAAATGTTCAAATCTCTTTGACCCCGGAACAGGTTACGGTCACAAGAATTCCGGTTTTCAAAGATCCGGAGTTCGAGCAGACCGACGAGAGCTTGGCTGGCGAGGTCCAGACGACTCTCGGTCTTCTCCAGGGTCCGCCGACCGAAGAGCAGATCGTGCACATTGTCGGAATCATCCGGCGACTGGAGGATGACAGGGCAATATTGGCGGAGACAAGGGTGAAGCTCGCAGATGCAGAAGCCGAGAAGCTTCGCCTCCAGGGAGTCGAAAAACTGCTCTTGGGTTCGGTTTGCCGGACCATAGCGGAGCTCGATCGACTGGATCGATCCAGGGCGCCGCTCATGGTTCGCAAGAGCGCCATCAAGGAACTGCGTCGAGTCGGGAAAATCCCCTCGACCCGATCGGAGAAGCGCGCGAGCTAGAACCTCGCCGTGAGAATGAAGGAACTCACGAAAAAATAAATCCTTCAACAGAGTCGCTATGTCTCGTGCAAGTTCTGCACGAAGACCTCTAGCGACTCTTTTTCTTTAATAAGAAGTTTTTATCTTACTATCCTTTTCAAATTTTTCTATAGCCAATTCAATCAGCCTATCTATTAATTCTGAATAACTAATGCCAGTTGCTTCCCAAAGTTTGGGATACATACTGATTGAGGTAAATCCTGGAATAGTATTAATCTCGTTTATAAAAATCTGACCATCTCTTTTTAAAAAGAAATCAACGCGTCCCATACTTGAACATTCTAATACTTTAAAAGTTTTAATTGCTAATTCTTGAATTTTTTTAGCTGTTATCTTATTTAATTTGGCTGGAATTTTTAAAACGGCTCCGTTTTCGTCTAAGTATTTTGCTTCATAAGAATAAAATTCATGATTAGACACAACCTCGCCGGGAATTGATGCGATTGGCTCGCTATTGCCCAAAACCGAACATTCTATTTCCCTGCCGTCTATAAATTCTTCAATTAAAATTTTATTATCATATTTAAATGCCTCATAAATAGCTGGCATAAATTCAGGCTCATTTTTAACTTTAGATGCACCTACTGACGATCCGGAATTAGCCGGCTTAATGAAAAAAGGTAAGTCCAGATTGGTAGTGATGGCGTGATAGTTAATGGTTGATAGTTCTGACGATTGATAAGTTAAAAATTTAGCGGTTGTAATCTCCGCTTGGATTAAGAGCCGTTTTTGAACTTCCTTATCCATCCCGAGCGCCGAACCCAAAACACCGGCACCAACAAACGGCTTATTTATTAATTTTAAAAATCCCTGTACCGAGCCGTCTTCGCCATAAGTCCCGTGAAGAACGGGAAAAACAACGTCTGAATTTACTAGTACTTTTCCGCAGTCTGGATTTAAGAATCCATTGTGGTTTTTGGCAATTGACTTGATACTTTTTTGCTCTAGAATTTTTGCGTCAGTAAAGAATCGCCAATAACCTGATTTATCAATACCGATTAAGGAAACATCATACTTATCCTTATTAATTGCTTCAAAAACATTTTTAGCGGAAAGTATGGAAACTTCGTGTTCAACTGATTTTCCTCCGAAAAGTAAGGAGACTTTTAGTTTTTTATTCATTGAATATATTAACCATAAAATGACATAGTTTGTAACTTTTAAAAGTTGTGATATTATAAACGGGCAGAAAGTTCCCTCTGGTCTTTGCTAGATATAAGGGGAAAAGACTCCTTGCCGGCAACAAGACGCTGCAACTAGATCGAACTTCAGTCTGGTTATGTTCGGAGTCTCCCTAAGTGCGCTCAGATTGGTCTTTTCGACAATCCACGCCTGCGATGATGATCCTAGGTAAGATCGCAATCTCTTGTAAAGTTAGGGAATGGGGCTGTTCTGCGCCCGGGTAGTCACACAACCAGTGTGGCCCCGGGTTCTTTTTTTATCTAAGACTTTAATAATTTGAAATATTGTCGTAGACTGAAAAACAGCACACAGACCGATTGGCAAATAGAAAAGGAAAAGGTGGAAAATGCCACAGGAGGAGAGTAAGTGTCCAATTCCGGGCAGCTGGATGGGCTTTGCGACTGACGTTCTTCACCGCTTTGATAGCGAACACATTCTATCTACTTGCGCTGTGTTGTTGCCCGTCGTTGTATTTCTTTTTTGGTTCTTTATCTTCCGAGATGGTTCTCCTAAAAAGAAGGCTGGAGGTTCGTGATGTTGATACAAAAAGCGTCCAGATGGGAGAGCCCAGCTGGACGCTTTAAATTTAAATAAATTTTTTCTTAAGCATGTACGGTCGCAAAACTTTTGGAATTTCTATTGTTCCGTCTTCTCTTTGATTATTTTCTAAGATGGCTATAAGGGGCCTTTCGGAAAGCGCGGTGGCGTCGTTGGTATGGATTAATTCAACTGAATTATCGGCTCTCCTGACGCGTGTCTTTAAACGGCGGGCCTGATAATCGGTCATATAGTCAGCCGTGTGAGTCTCGCGATATTTATTTTGTCCTGGAAGCCAGACATCTATATCAATACCTCTGGCGTTAGGTTTGCCGATATCGGCGGTGCACTTCATAACCACTCTATAAGGAAGCTCTAACGCTTTCATTAAATATTCCTGAATAGCCACAAAGAATAAATGTTCCTGCATACCGTTTTCTTTTACGGAAAAACTTTCTAACTCCATTTTATTAAACTGGTGGAGACGGATGATGCCCTCCATATCTTTTCCATAACTTCCAGCCTCTTTTCTAAAAGAGGTGGCAAAACCAACATATCTTAAAGGAAGATCTGCTTCGTTAAAAATTTCCTCAGAATGCATACTGCCCAAAACGTGCTCAGCAGATCCTTGGAGCCAAAGATCTTCACCTTCGATTTTATATCTTTCTTCTCTTGGTTCAAGCCTATCCATAGCATCATACTGTTCGGTTTTGATCATATATGGAGGAAGAACTGGAATAAAGACTTTCGAAGAAACTTTTAAATTATTAGCTTTGATTATTTTCTTTAATATTTTTTCATCGGTTAAAATATCCATAGCAAAACGCATTAGGGCCCATTCTAATCTCACAAAATCACCCATTAGATAAGCAAAGCGCGCGCCGGCAACTTTAGTGGCCCTTTCCTTATCAATCCAATGCTTAGCTTCGCCCAATTGCCAATGATTCTTAGGGGTAAATTTAAATTTTGGGATTTCGCCAACTGTTTTAACTACAACATTTTCATTTTCAGATTTTCCCTTTGGAACATCTTCGGAATAAATATTGGGAATTTTTTTAACTGAAACTAAAAAATCGTCTTCTGCTTTTTTAAAAGATTCTTCTAGGTGTGTAATTTCTAATTTAATTTCTTTGCCGCGCTTAATATGCTCTTCTGTGGGCTTAGAATTTTTTGATAATGCGGAAAGCTCATTTCTTTCTTTTCTTAGGCTTTCTATTTTTTGCAAAATTGAATTCTGTTCACCATAAAGCTTTAAAGTTTCAGAGACGTCTACCTTATAGCCTTTTTCTTCGCTGACTTTTTGGACTAAATCAGCGTTTTCTTTTATAAATTTGATATCTAGCATAATGATTAATAAATTTTTATTTCGCCGGTATCTACGGTTTTTAATTCAATCTTTTTGGAAAAATTTTCGTAATTGTGTTCAATTTCTTTTTTTAAAAAATCCTGATTTTTAGATAAGACAACTATATCGGGATTATATTTTTTTATCAAATTAATCGGGGAGTTTTCTGGATCGCCTATGACAACTTGATTTACCTCATCGTAGGTTTCTAAGTGCTCAAAGCGTTCGGCAAAATTTTTAATAGGATATTCGCCTTTTAAATGCTTAATAATATGATCTTGAGAAACGGCGACTATTAAATAATTTCCATATTTCTTCGCACTCTGGAGAAAAAATCTGTGGCCTTCGTGAAGGCCGTCAAAATCGCCAAACACCATAACTTTTTTCATTTTTTGAATTGATTTTTTGACTGGATCCCCGATGTCTCGGGGATGACAAGAGGTACTTATCAATTATACAGCCCGGCTTCCTTTTCGGAAAGCCGGGCTGGAACTTCTTGAAAGACAGATATCAGATCAGGACGGGTGGCTACGTTCGCGTTGCAGGGCGTGAAAGTTCGCCCCACGAGTAGTCAGAGAAAGGTGTCTCGGATTGAGTGCAGCGCGCTTCGACTTGTTAGTCGAAGAAGTGCAAGCACATTCAGACTTGCCACCGCAACGGAGAGGAACCTTGCCGGTTCCCTCACAAAGCCTACACGAACTGATCTTGCGGACTTTTTCTTGTGTCTCCCCAGACTCAACTGGACCAACCGCCTTCTTCCTTCCAGACATTTCTATCTCCCAAACCAAAGTCTGTCTTTGCGCCACCTTTTGACGCATAGAACATAATTTTATTCCCTAAATCAATATATTGTCAAGATTAAAAAAGAAGACTGGGGCTAGTCTTCTTTTTTAGGAGCTCTTTTCATTAAGGGGAAAAATACACATTCTCGAATCGGTTTGTCGGCTAAAACCGCAAACAAGCGTTCAGAAATACCAAATCCGGCAGTTGGAGGCATTCCATATTCAAGAGCTTCTAAAAACTCTTCGTCCAACATCTGAGCTTCTTTATCTCCGGCTTCCCTCATTTTCATCTGCTCTTCAAATCTGGCTCGCTGGTCTAACGGATCATTGGCCTCTGAAAATCCCTTACCAAGCTCTGTTCCGCAAGCAATAATCTGCATCCTTTCAACTTTATGAGGAGAGGCTGGATTGCGCTTGGCTAATGGCTCAAGTTCTGCTGGCTGGTCGATTAAAAATACTGGCTGGATAATTTCTTTGCGAATTGTTTTGAAAAGAACATCTATTAATCTTCCGCGATTTGAATTTGTCTCTATTTTTAGATTTAAAATTCTGACTTTCTTCTCTAGGTCGGCAGTTGAAGCTTTTTCTAAATCGATGCCTAACTTTTCTCTAAAAAGATCGTAATAGGAAATTTTTGGCCATTTTTTGCCCCAATCTATTTTTTGCCCATGCCATTCAGTTTTTAAACTTCCGAAAGTATTTTTTATAATTTTCTTATAAAGCGGTTCAATGAATTTCATTAAATCGTTGTAATCTTTATAGGCCCAATAGAATTCTATCTGGGTATAGTCTTGTAAGTGTTCGGCGTCTATGCCTTCGTTTCTAAAAATCCTGCCGATCTCAAAGACTTTTTCATATCCGGCAACTAATAATTTTTTCAAAGAAATCTCTAAAGAAATTCTTAAATAAAAATCTGTGTCTAGGGCATTATGATGAGTTTTAAACGGTTCTGCATCTGCCCCTCCTGGAGTAGTTTCTAAAATAGGAGTTTCAACTTCTAAAAATCCTTCTTTTTTGAGTTCGTCTCTGAAAGTTGCCCAAAAAATACTTTTCTTTTTAAATAATTCTTTTATTTCAGCACTGGCTAAAATATCTAAATATCTTTTTCTTAATCTTAGCTCAATATCAGAAATCCCATACCAATCAGAAGGGATTGGGCGCAAGCTTTTAACTATTATTCTGATAGATTTTGCTTCTAGGCTTTTCTCTCCTCTTTTTGTAACAAAAGGAATACCGGACACTTCGATAAAGTCTCCAATATCTATAGTGTCTTTAAAAATATCAAAATTTTTTAAATTATCTTTTTTACCTAAAATTTGTATTTTACCTGATTCGTCCTTGAGGTCAGCAAAAAATAATGCCCCCTGAACTCTTAAGCCGACTAGGCGCCCGACTAGTGAAATTTTTTTCTTAGCTTTAATAAATTTATCAAAATCAGAAATAACTAAATTTATTTCAAAATCTCTTTTTATTCTTGGAGGATATGCGTCTATTCCAGCATTCTGAAGTGAATTTAGTTTTTTGATTCTTTCTTCTCTAAGTGCATCCATATAATTAGATTAAAGTTTAAAGATCAAAATGTAAAATGACAATTAAAAATGAAAAGTTTCAATCAAGAGTCTAATTTTGATTTTAGATATTTAATTTTTTATTTTGTTTTTTATTCTACTTGTAAAATCTTGTATTTTATCTCTCCCATTGGAGCCTTAATAGTTACCGTATCCCCTTTTCCTTTGCCTAATAATTCCTTTCCTAAAGGAGATTCATTAGAAACCAAACCAGTAATCGGATCTGCTTCATTTGAACCAACTAATCTCATTTTAGCCTCTTTTCCATTTTTTGAAACTGTAAAAGTTGAGCCAATTTCTATTAGCCCTTTTTTATTATGACCGTTTTTTATCAGAACGGCGTTTCCGATCAAATCTTCCATCTCTGCAATCCTTTTTTCCAGCTCTGCTTGTTCATCGCGGGCTTCAGAATATTCTGCGTTTTCTGATAAGTCGCCATATTCTTTGGCACGTTTTATTTTTTCTGAAATTTCAATTCTAGCATCGGTTTTCAACCGTTCTAATTCTATTTTCAATTCCCCTAGTTTCTCTGGCGTTAAATAGTATTCCATAAATTAAGTAAGAATTTTACATCAAGTATTAATAATAATCAAATGCTCTAAATCGCTAAATATTAAACAATAAACAAATTATGCTAGGCACTATCTGCATTACAACTCTTAAGATCTGATGGAGGTTTTAAATAATCTATTTAGTTAAGATTTCTCCTCCATTTCTCGTAACCAGAACTGTGTGTTCAAATTGAGCAGAGACTGACCCGTCTATTGTTGAATAACTATCATCTTCAAGTATCTTTATTTCTCCCTTACCAAGGGCGAACATTGGTTCAAGTGCAAAAACCATACCATCTTTTAGCTTAAGTCCCTTACCGGAAGTGCCCATGTTGTCTATAAACGGTTCTTCGTGAAGATCTAGACCGATTCCGTGACCACCCAGCCCACGAACAACAGATACGCCATACTTATTTGCAACTGATTGAATAGCAAAACTTATATCTCCCAAGGTGTTGCCCGACTTAGCTTGTTTAATGCCCCCTACTAAGGCTAACTCTGTGGCCTTAATTAAATTTAAGACTTCCTTTGAGGATTCTCCTATAACAACTGTTATGGCTGAGTCTGAGTAAAACTTTTCAAAGATGACGCCTAGATCGAGTTTTAACACATCTCCATTCTTTAGCTTTCTATCTGTTGGCACGCCGTGAACTATAACTTCATTCAAAGAAGCACACAGCGTATTTGGATACGGCTTCTTTGCTCCATATGGAAAATAATTTAAAAATGCAGGGATCCCGCCAAGTGATTCAATCGATTTTTTTGCTAGTACATCAAGTTGCAAAAGAGAGACTCCAACTTTTGCTTCTTTTTTTAAGATTTTAAGAACTTCAGCTAAAATTTTGCCAGACTTTCTTATTTTCTCTATCTCCTCTTTATTTTTTATCATGATTCAAACTTTTTAGAATATCGGCCTCTACCTCATAAGGCTTTCTCTCTCCTTCTATATGAGTTATCTTGTAGCCTCGCTTAGTTAATTCTTCGAGGACCGGCTTAGTATCTGAGTGAAAAACTAAAAGGCGCTTTTTTATAATTTCTGGCTTATCAAGTGCCCTAGTATTTAACTCGCCTCCGCAGATAGGACAAGCTACTGGTTTTGTTTTAAAGGCTTCGGCTAAAACTGGTCTTCCACAAATTGAACATATTAAACGATTCTTATTTCTCTTGATTGAGGTTTCTGGCTTTGAATCCAGAAAATAAAAATATATATTTTCTTTACCATAACCTTCTTCTAAAATATCTATCAATCCCTTCATCTTTTCGTGGCCGAATGTTTCTAAAACTGTTCGTAAAGATCCGCTTAAAATCAAACTGGAACCTGAATTGGCTATTTCTTTAAACCTTTTTGAAACTAAAGAGACAATCCAAAGAGGATCGCACATTCCCCCGGACTCAAAAACGTGCTTTTGTTCAGACACCCTCTCGTCTTTTAAAGCATTTTCATCTTTAAAGATGTCTTCCAAAAAATGACCAATATCAAAGTGAAGTATGCCTAATTTTCTAGAGAGAAGATCGGCCTGCATTGTTTTGCCGGAACCGGGAGCGCCATAGATTATAACGGCATATTTTTTCATTAAATAAATCTTACAATAAAAAAAGGCCATAGGCCATAGTAGATAGGCCATAGTTTAAAGATGTAAATCTTTGATTTTTACATCTTTAAACCGGTGAAGAGAGAAAATAGGATGCTGATTATTAGGCTGATGAAGTTAATTGAATTGCTGAAGATTAAAACTAATAAGATTATAAATCCGTATCTTGAGAGAAATAACTTTAATGGAGAATCGTCTCTTAAAAAGGAAAATAGGATGCTGGAACCATCGAGCGGAGGGATTGGGATAAGATTAAAGACCGCTAAGCCAATATTTACCATCACTATTAAAAGAAAACTGTTAAGAAGCGGGGTTGAATTTATTCCGATAACTGATGATAGTCTAAAAATTAATGCAAAAATTAATGCTAATAGAAAATTACTTAAAGGACCAGCTAATCCAACTAGGCCATATTCTTTTTTTGGATTTTTTAAATTATAGGGATTTACCGGAACTGGTTTTGCCCATCCGAATATAGGACCGATTGGTCTTCCGCTAAGAACACTGGGAAGGATCATTAAAAGAGGGAGAATAATGGAGCCAAATGGATCGATGTGTTTAATGGGATTTAACGTCAACCTACCGGCGTCTTTTGCTGTAGTATCTCCAAACTTTAAAGCTATAGCGCCGTGAGAAACTTCATGAACCATTACCGAAAAAATCAGAATTATTATATAGTAAAGTATTTCCATATTGCTGAGTTATTAATTATTGTTTAATGACAAACCTTAAGACCGGTTTTCTTCATATATTGTTGGTGATATTCTTCGGCCTTATAGAATTCTGTGGCTCTGGTTATTTCTGTGACTATTTTTTTAGGATATTTATTGCTTTGATCTAGTTGAGATTTTGATTTTTCGGCTAAAGTTTTCTGATTTTCGTCGTGATAAAAAATTGCCGAGCGATATTGACTGCCATAATCTGGTCCTTGGCGGTTGAATTGAGTTGGATCGTGAAGGAGCCAAAAAATATTTAGAAGCTCTCCATATGAAATTAGTTTTGGATCAAAATAAACATTAACGGTCTCAGCGTGACCAGTTGTGCCAGAGCAAACATCTTTATAGGTTGCGCTTTTAAGATGGCCACCAGTATAACCAACTTCAGTGTTTTTTACTCCATTAGTCTGCATAAATTTATCTTCAACTCCCCAGAAACAACCGGCGGCGAAGGTGGCTATTTCTAATTTTTCTGATTTTTGATCCATAGATGTATTATACCAAGAAAAATATCGTAGGAGTAAAAACAAAAAGTATGAAATAAAAAAATGACCCCCACTCGCAAGTCTTGGCTTGCAAAGTGGGGGTCGGCATTCAGACAGCGTTGCCGATGTCCGAAGGCGGGTCGTCCCTGTCGTAGAGATGGACGACGTCGAGGACCGGCCGGTTCGAGTCGTAGACGTTCGACGTCGGCGTGACGACGGGCTCCCAACCAGAAGAGATGGCGTCCTCGCAACGCTTCTCGAAGCGCCTGAGGAATTCCTTGCCGGACTCTTCGGATCGCTTGGTGACCGTGATGGTCATCTCGACCTTCTTCTTGCCCCCGTTGCCGTCGCTGACATCCTTGGTGAAGCGTGCAGATGACGTATCCGGATCGCTCACGTAATCGCTAGCCATCGCGACGAGAGCCGGATTCGTCGTCGTGAGCGTGAGGCCCGTGGAGAGATCCACGAACTCCACCTCCACCACGACGCCGTTCACCGTGACGGTCGCCGAGACGAACGGATCGACCATCTTCAGAGTGGTCGGTTCCGCCGACGTTGCCGAAGAGACAGCTCCTGCCGAGGCTCCCACGAGGAGCACCGCCAGAACCAACATCAAGGCCTTCATGAGAAAATTCCTTCTGCCCACAAAAGCGGGCTAAAGAGAAACCCTCCCTCTCTCGAATTGCGAATCTCTGTTGTTGATCCGGCTTACACACCGAATCGTGTACTAAATATTAATTTACTCCCAATAAAAAATTTTGTCAATAATTTATAAATAAAAAAATCCCCGTAAGAGCCACGTGGATTTTTTTATTTTGATATATCTTTAAGCAGTTTTTTTTGAGAATTTTGGATAAACATAGAAGATTCCGATAGCTAGGATGGCTATAAGCCAAAACCAACCGTTAGCAATAAGAGCACCTAAAGACGCTAAGGCAAATCCAAGACCAGCGCCGGAGGCTGCTAAATAAACATAACTTATTTCTTGACTCGTGGAAACTGCGCCAGAGGCGTCGGCAACTATTCTCAAATAATAAGTTTTATTATCTTCCAAACCTGTCAAATTTACAGAATTATCTTTATTAACTTCTGAATAATTTGTGGCGTTAGAATATGAATATGGCTCCCCTTTATTGGCCTGAGATTCTCTTCCGTAAACAACTCTTCCTTTGGCCGGAATATCCGTGCTCCAAGAAATTCTTATTCCCCCATCAATATTATTTATATTTATATTGCTGATATTTGGTTTTTGAATAATTCCAGAACCAGAACCTTGATAAGGAGGAATATATGGAATTGAATAATTTCCATCTGTGTCGGCTATGGTTAAATAAAATGATCTAGTGGCTTCGGCATATCCAGATGAAGCTCCAACAGTAACTAAATATGGATTTGGTCTTCCTTGAGAAGAATTTGGAATCCAATTAATTGTTCCTGCTATTTGGCTAATGGTCATGCCGGCTGGAGCGGTTAATAATCTATAAACAACACCACCTCCGCCGTTTGAAACGGCCTGAGCCGTATATGTCCAAGATTGATTTTCAACTCCAGTAAGAGGAGGATCAAAAACTGTAAAACTTGGAGCAGCTTGACCACTATTTAAAATATTTATGGTTATGTTCATATCTTGAGAAGCGGAAGATCCATCGGTAACCCTAAATAGAGCGTGATATGTTCCGATCTGATTGAATCCTGGAACCCAAGAAAAAGTTCTGGTTACGGAATCAAAAGATGCACCAGACGGAAGATTAAAGGCTGAATAAGAAAGATTTGAATTGTTTTGGCTGGTTGCAAAAACAACAAATCTTAAAAGCTGGCCAGCATATCCTGTCTGAGTTGGAATTATATTCCAATTTGGGGCGTAGATATTATAATTCTGATAATAAGAACCGTTGTTGTTATTGTCGTTATAATTACAATTTCCAGAATAACCACAATTATTATTACAGCCATAATTTGAATTATTGTTTGAATTTCCAAAAATTCCGAAAATATCGTACTGCTCAAGGATAGAAGATCCTGAATAATTATAATTATTGTTGTAGTCACAACTATTATTGCAACTATAATAACAGCCACCTCCAGTAGTTCCATTAACAATTATGGAAACTGTCATGTCTGTTGAATTTATTCCGTCACTGGCCCTAAAAGTTACGCTATATGTTCCAGATTGAGTTGGTGTCCAAGAAAATTGCATTGTATTTGAATCAAAAGAAGCTCCTTGGGCAAGATTAACGGCAGTATAAGAAATTGTTTTTCCTATAGAACTATTGGCCGAAATATTGAATTGCAAAACACTGCCAATATTTACATATTGAGTTGGAATTTGGCTCCAGGTAATTTGGCCGTTAGAAGTTGGTGGTGGATTTGAGTTTGATTTCGGACAAATTATAATCCAACTAGACTGATTCGATTTAAAATTTTTAATAAAATGAATGTAGCCGTCCTGATTAATTTGAACCTCTTTTCTATTAGAATTTGTAACCCCGAAAGAATAGCTGTTTAAAAGAGCGTAATTATTATCTACTATTTCGAAAGTTAAATTGGCTTTTTGAGCTCCAGCGTAAACGGCTCTTTCTCCAGAATAAACTTTAATATAATAATCATTCGGAAAAACTATGTAGTCATCGCTTACCTGATTAATTGTTGCTAAGCGGGCTCCATTTCTATTATTTACTATGGCCGTATCATTGTTATTGCCGGGAGTAACTCCATCTATGTCTTGTGCAAAAATTATAATTTCGCTAGAACAATAACCAGGAAAAGAAGCCAGAGTTTTGTTTTGGTTTAAGTCGATAAAAAATATCGAAAGAATTGCAATATTTAAAAGTATAATTTTTTTGAACATATAGTTATTTTAAATTATTTTCTGGGTTTATCGCTACTATTAATAACGTTCTAAGCCCAACCTTCATTTCCATATTATATCAAGGTCAATTTAATTTGTAAAGAGCTGTGAGTTTATAAATTATAAAGAATCCTTAAAAATAAGGGATTTTTACAACAGAACCCTTATTTTTAAGGATTATAGGCTTTATATATTGACAAATAGATGTATCGTATGATATAATGATAAAGTAAGTGATAAGGGATTGGCCCTACTCACTCACAGTCCTCTAGCTCGGTAACACGAGGCTAGAATGGCAATCGGGGAAAGACTGAAATGATTTGCGACTCAAGGGCATGCAGGGTGAGCGGTGAGTGCCGTTGCGAGATCCGGACTTTCCGGGGTGCTCCGACCACTCGCGGGCTCATCGCGCAGATGATCATCGCGGCTGGTGGCAGGAAGCCGGGCGGACTGGATCTCATCCGGCGCTTCTCGGCTCCGACGATCACGGAGATGGTCGACGAGCGTCAACTCGCCGTCGCCACCGCCTGAAAGCGAATAAGTCCCCGCTACGGCGGGGCAGGAGTCCGGTATCAGATAAAATTCTGAACCGGACTCTTTCATTTTTAAAACAGTTTGCGAAATGTCTTAAATCAAGATTATAATATAGAAAGCACTGGTCTTATGGCGGTCACAAACATGGGAGGAAACTCTGATGTGCGGATGCGCTGGAGGATACGAAGACGATGATCTGGTTCCAGAACATCATATGGCCAAAGTCAGACACGATTGCACTGAATGTAAAGCAGTAATCCCAGTCGACAGCCTCTATTATGTCGGCAAATGCAAAAGGCCATTTTGCTCTGTAATCTGCAAAGAAAGAGCAGACAAGCTGAGGCCAGAAGCGATACTTTTTCAATCCGGCAGTATTCAATAATGACTATTGTCGAAGACCAAAAACCACCCAAGCTTAATATAAAATATTCAAGCGAAGGTGGTCTTTTTTTACAAAAAAAACGGCGCGTTCCACTATCAAAGTGAGACGCGCCGAAGCGTGGACGGAGATTATTTTGTGCTTCAGTTCGGATGGAACATGTGCCCACCCTCGCTGAAATACATGATGAGGACCGTACCGAGGGCTGCCACGAGACAGACCCTGAGAGCCGTTGTCCTCTCTTCTCCCTCATGCGCTGGAGCCTTTGAAAAGACTCCGATCACCATCCGAAACAGACCGACAGCCAAACGCCTTCCCCTTTCCACCAAGACTTTCTCCAGCTTGAGAAGCTGTGTGGTCCCAAGAGCTGTGTAATATGGTAACGGACAGTTAGCTTAAAAGCAATCTTAATAGTCAAATCAAAGACCCGCGCTTTAGGCGCGGGTCTTTATTGTTTTTGTCGCTAATAAGCCGGATTCTGTGCCATTCTTGCAAATGGATGATGATAATTTATCTAGGCCTGAAATTACTTTCAAGCTCAAGCGATTCTCTCTAACTTTTAAATTAGAGCACGATCTTGCACCTCGTAAGGAATTTAGCCGTTGCACTCTCTTCCTTCAATATAGAAGAGATTAGTCCGCAAGCGGACTCCCAAATTCTTTCGTCTTTGGGCGTCACTTTTCGCACCTCTTAAACCAGAAATTACTTTCTGACTTAGCCGGCTTTTAACCGGTACGTTTACCCGCGATTTCTCGCGAGATAGGAGTCCAGACTTTCCTCACAATATTTTTAAGGTATTGCGTAATCACCTAAGCGACATTGAGAATTATACCATAAATATAAAAAATATACAAATCTTGATTTTTTAAGAAATAGAGTTGATAATTTTAAGAGAGGCTTCCTATCTCTAAGTTTGGGAGGTGACAGAATGGCGGTAAAAGAGGAATGTGAGCTGAAGACCAGGATCATGTGCACCTGTTCCTGGGTTGGCACATTTGACCGGTGCACTGTCCAAAACTGCCAATGCTGGGATCATTCCAATGTGACCTGTCCTCAGTGCGGCGCAGTTCTTGGACACAGGATGAATACGGACTGCGAGCCATATTTCCAGCCCAACGGGAGTGTTACAATCCTTAGTTGAAAATCTCGGGGAGTCCAAGTGCCACTACTAGCGTAAAGCTGGGGTGGCACTTAAAATTTAATCAGAGTTTTTCTCAATAATAATTGGAGTAATTTTTGAACTTTTACCAAGTAGAAATCCTAAGCCGAAACTTAAGATAATTCCTAAAAATATTAATATGATAAATAATATTCTTTTTTCGTTTTCTTTTAGCCAGGTCTTAAAATTCTCAAACATATTCGTTAATTAAAATCTCTTAGCTAAAGCTAAGAGATTTTAATTTTTACTGATAAGAAACCGTATTAGTCATCGGAATAATTCTTGCTTCTAGTCCTATGCTTTCAATTGAAGAATTCCCTTGTGCTGCCCAAAGAATTGCAGAAGTCGAAGCTAATTGCCAAGACAGACTATCGCTGCCTGTACCATTTGCAAAATTTGAAGAATCTACTCTTAACTTGAAATCGTGAGATAGTCCATTACTTATAACGTATGGAGTTGGGAGAACAAGATTAACCCCAGACGACGTAGCGATTGATGTTTTTATATTCGTAGAAACTAATGTTGATCCACTAGAAGCATCCACTAAGGCAACATAAATAGTTGTTGAATTTGGGATGGCTTTTCCGGAAAATAGGAAATTAACAGACTTAAATTCTGCTCCAGTATCTCCATTCACGCCAAGTGTTAGCTTTGAAATATCATCATTAGCACTTCTGACTCTATTAGATGTTGCTCCTAAGGTGCTCATAGAGGGGGTTAATTTTGTTCTTAACGTGTGCTGGGTGTTTGCTTGCAGGGTTGTCGGTACTGCTGAGACTGGAACCTGAAAACTGGAAGTTATTCCATATCCCTTTAGATCACCGACAAGATTAGGAGAAGTGTTGGCTGAGTTAATTTGAAAATTATAAAATTTATTATGAGAACTTGGAGAAGTTGCATAAGAAGAAATATCTCCCCTCAAGGTGAATGTCTTAGTTACGTTCTTTGGAATAATCATTGAATTTCCAAAGGAAAAATCCGACATATAAAATGACGTTGAAGTGGCAACCAATGGACTTCCAATCGGACCAATTTTAGTAGCCCCATCATAAAATTGAAGATTAGTAAAAGTAAAAGGAGAGCTAACGGAGGTTGTTGCGGTTATTCTTAATGTATCAACTCTTATATCTTCAATGCTATTTGCTGTGAATTTAAATTGACCCAAAGAAACGCCAACCGATCCAAGAAGTAATTGCTGTTCTGCAGGAATTATGCTATCAACGCTTGCTGTTAGGGTTCCGATAGGAGGATAAATAATAAAGCTTGATGAAGTGCAGTTATTTAGTTCATTTGATTCCGTTGTGGTATTTAGATCATCTGCACATACTTCATATTTGTGAGTACCTACAGAAGTTATAGCTAAATTTTTCCATTGTTCAATTTCAAAAGCTCTAGGAGCGATTGAATTTGTTGATTGATTAGATGGTAATATGTCCCATGTTCCATCACTTAATAGATCTATTCTTAATTTGGTTTGACCTATGTTTGAAGATGAATTTCCGATATTAACTATTGTCCCAGCAAAATCCCACACGCCTGAAGATGGGCTTGCTGCGTTAAGGTTAAAAGGAATTAAGTCTGGCGGCGTTGAAGTTAGTGGATTTGGAGCAGGAAAGGCTGGCGAGAATGAAGAAGCGGGGCTGTATTTAATAGGATTTTTAATCGGCAATGTTGAGGTGCTTGATGTGCCGGTTGGAGCAATAATTGTATTTTTCGCGCAAGATTTAGCTATTGAGGCGCTGGTTTTGGGGCCAAATTTTCCTTTTCCACTGTCATCTTTTAATGAAATTATTCCCTCTACCTCCTGAAACTTAATTACCGCGCCTTCTGTAGTTTTTCCATAATATTCTGTTATTTCTTGATTATCCGGAAAAAATCCCATATTTTTTAAGCATTCTTGTAATTGTTTAACCTCTTTTCCGCGCGACCCAAGAGACATACTTCTATTAATTATCACATTCTCGGGAGTAATAAATACTGATAAATCTTGAGTAGATAAAGCAATATTTCCTACGAATCCCATTACATTATTTATTTCTTTCTTTACATTAGAAATTTCGTTTTCTAATTTTGAAACTTGTCCGGTTATTGCATTTAAGGAAGTTATTATATCTGAAATTAACCCAAGATTACTGGATTGACCATTGGTAATATTTGGTAAAACTAAAATCCCCATAAAAAGGATTAGAAAGCCGAATTTTTTAATTATATTCATATTAATATATGAGGAATTAGGCTTTAAAATTATTAACACTGCGGATTAGATATTGAAATATTCCTCCCAAACTTTAAAAAGTTCTTTAGTGGCTTTTAAGTCGCCGACATTGTAACGGGCAATATCCAGATATTTTTTCTTTTTAAATAAGAAACCAACATCATCTCCGGTAATTCCGCTGGCTTTAGGACTTTTGATTCCAAGCGCTCTACTCCACAAATGAAGACTTCCCTTTTTTCTAACGGCTCCCTGAAAAGAAAGTTGATCGCAAAGATCTATATGAATAGAATCTGAATGTTGTTGATAAAGATAACGACTAAACATTAGATTTTTGGTTGGCTTAACTTTCTTAACCGCAGAACGCGCCATAATAAATGGAACGTCGAAGGCCCGGCCGTTAAATGTGGCAAAGACACTATATTTAGAAGCTATGTCCCAAAACTTCTTTAAAATACCGGCTTCGTCCATTGGCTCATACATAATTCCATCTTCTTCAAATTTATCTGATTTTAAATCTGGTGATTGGTAGTAAACACCGCCCTTATCCTTATCAATGTCTAGAACGCCTATAGCGACTATCTCTCCGGTCAAAGGCGAGAATCCTAAGCCATTTTTAATGTCGTCCAACATTCGTTCGTAATCATCCTTGTCTTCTGCTTCACGTTTAATCCAATTAGTTAAGTTATCTTGGGTTGTTTTGTCTATTTTTGAGAAATCTTCCCCTATCGTTTCTATGTCGAATACTAATCTTGATTGATTTGACGCCATAAGTTTAATTTGTTATATTTCTCTCTATATAAATATATCGGAAAAAAGCCAAAAAATAAACTAAAATGGCACATACTAAATCGGGTGGTTCAACAGAAAATGGCAGAGATTCGCGTTCTAAGCGCCTTGGAATAAAGGTTAATCAGAACCAACAAGTTTCTGTCGGGGAAATCATTATCAGACAAAGAGGATCTAAATATATCGCCGGTGCAAACGTTAAAGTTGCTGGAGACGATACGCTTTATGCTATGAAAAATGGCGTAGTTAAATTTTTAGATAAAAAGAAAACAAATTTTGACAGAAGCATTAGATACGTAAAGGTAGTTTTGGTTGAGGAGCTTAGTAAATAAAAATAGCATTAAAAAAATCCCGACCTTATGCAGGTCGGGATTTTTTTATTTAAATATCACTTACCCTTTAAAATAATTTTCACAGAGCTTTTAAATTCTTTACCGAAATTTAGAGCGACAGAATGTTCGCCTAAAACTTTGATGTGGTGGGGTAGATTTATCTTAAACCCGTCTATTCCTTTAGCTTTCAAAGATTTTTCAATATCTTTTTCGCTGACGCTTTCAAAAACTTCTCCCTTGGAACCAACTTTGACTGGAAATTCTAAAACTAACGATTTAACTTTTTCTGACATTTCTTTTCTTTTAGCTAAGTCGCTTTTTTTGGATTCTTCATAGCCGTGCTTAATAGATAAAGACTCTCCACTTGCCGGCGTGGCAAGGTTTTTGGCTATAAGGAAATTTTTGGCATAGCCGTCCTTAACTTCTTTCACTTCCATTTTTTTACCTATTCCTTTGACGTTTTCCAATAGTAATATTTTCATGGTTTTAATTAGGCCCTAGGCGATTAGGCTTTAGGCCATAGTAATTTTTATTGGACTTTAGCCGTAGTAGAAGTTCCAAACATTTCTAATTTTAAAACTTCTAGAGCTTTATTCATCTGAGCATCGTTTTTATTTTTTATATCATCGTCTAAAATCTGAACCTCATAATCTGGAGCTATGCCGTTTTTTTCAATACTTGTTCCGTTTGGCATTATCCAGTGTGCAATAGTAACTTTTAACTGAGAACCATCTGATAAATCTTCTAAATCTTGAACTGTTCCTTTTCCAAAACTTTTGGCGCCGACTATTTTTATATCTGGCCTGTTAAATTTTAATGCTCCAGCTAAAATTTCAGAAGCAGAAGCCGAGCCTTGATCTAGTAATAATACAACTGGCGTATTTAAGAAAAATTCGTTGCCGTTTGAATGAAAACCGAAATCCATAGAATTTTTATAGTCCTGAGTCACAACTAGAGATCCATTTTTTATGAACCAACCAGCAAGATCAACCGCAACCTGAAGATATCCTCCTGGATTTCCTCTTAAGTCAAAAATCAAACCCTTGCCTCCTTGATTAGAGAATTCTGAAGCAGCTTTAGAAAATTGCGATACGCTTTTTTCGTTAAAATTATGCAGTCTCATATACATAATTTTATCGTCAAGCATTTTTGACTCTAGATTTGGCAAGACTATTTCTTCTCTGGTGATAGAAAATTCTTTTGGAGCCGCCCAAGTATCTCTATATATAGAAAGATTAACTTGAGTGCCAATCTTACCCCTTATGACATTTACCGCTTCTGGAACGGTCATTTCGGAAGTAATTTTTCCTTCAATTTTAAAAATCCTGTCACCGGGCTTTAATCCTGCCCTGTCGGACGGAGAGTCTTTAATAGGAGCCACAATCATTAAGGATCCTTCTTTAATTCCTATTTCTGCACCTATTCCACCAAATGATCCAGAAATATCATCTTTAAATTTTTTTGATTCTACGGGTTCAAAAAAAACCGTATTAGGATCTCCGAAGGTGCTGGCAAGCCCGGAAATAGCTCCGTAAACAAAATCTTTTTCAGTTGTTTTATCTGAATCGTAATGATTAACTCTTAATTTTTGAAATGCTTCCCAAAATATTCCCATATCAGCTTTAATGTCGCTGTCTGTCATATTTTTTATTCCCTCAACAACAATCTGCTTCGGGTGCCTGGTTCCAAAAATAAAACCGATATAATAGACTCCTAAAATTATAAAGACGCTTATAATTATTTGAAAAAATGCTTTGTAGCTGGAATTTACGTAACTTTTAATTTTTGAAACAAAATTCTTCATAAAAAAATGATAACACAATTTCTAGGCCCTAGGCTATAGGCTCCGCCAGTTGGCGGACAGGAATTAGGCCATAATTAAGACTAAGATTGGCTTCGATACTATCCATGCGTTAGACTAAAATATATGGAAAAAGATTTATTGGATAAAGATAAATATTTGACCGAAATTAAAACTAAGTCTAAAAAGTCTAAGGTATATAAAGATTATCAAATGACCGGGCTTTTGATTGCCGAAATACTTAGAGATCAAAAATATAAATCTCTTTACATTAAGCTAGCAAAGATGCATAATAAAGAAAAGCTCTTGGGATTGGCTAAATCTGTCGCTGAAAATAAAAACGTAATGAATATGGGAGCATATTTTATGAAACTGGTTACTTTAAGCAAGCAAGAAGATAAAAATAGACTTTTATAATGGAAATATTAACCATAGAATCAAAAGAAAAGGAAAAGTTTTTAAGAACCAAAGCAAAGGACTTCGATTTTTTAAAATATTCAAAAAAAGAAATAAAAGAGCTTATTGCGGAGATGAAAAAAACTATGAGAGAGGCTGATGGAATCGGACTGGCAGGAAATCAGATTGGAATAAATGCCAGAATTTTTGTGGCCGAAATACCGGGAAATCAGAAATCTAGAGGAAAGTTTTATGCGATATTTAATCCAAAAATAGCAAAATCTGACGGAGAAGAAACAGATTTTGAAGAAGGGTGTTTAAGCGTGCCAAAAACATTCGGCAAAGTTAAAAGACCAACTAATGTGGTATTAGAAGGAATGGATGCCAATGGTAAAGATATAAAAATAAAGGCTTGGGGGTTGCTGGCGAGAATATTTCAGCACGAGATGGATCACTTGAATGGCAGTCTTTTTATAGATAAAGCTAAGGAGATACACAAAATAGAGTCTAGAATTCAGAATCAAGAATAAAGGAAAAATAAATTATGCAAATTATATTTTTTGGATCGCCAAGATTCGCAGAAATAGCTTTGGAGAAAATAATTAAAGGCGGGATCATCCCCTCTCTTATTGTTTGCAATATTGATAAACTCAAAGGAAGGAAGAAAATAATGACTGCGCCGGAGACAAAAGTTTTGGCAGAAAAATATAAAATTCCAGTTTTTCAAAGTGAAAAACTGAATAAAGAAGAATTAAATAATAAATTAACTCAACTTAAAATTGCTCCTGATTTATTTATTGTGGCTGCATATTCAAAAATCTTAAAGAAAGAAATATTGGAAATTCCAAAGCTTGGAACTATAGGGGTTCATCCATCGCTTCTACCAAAATTTAGGGGCGCAACGCCGATACAGTCTGCAATACTTTCTGACGATGAAATTACTGGAGTGACGATATATTTTTTAAACGAAGGAGTGGATAGCGGAGAAATATTGAAGAAGCGAGAAGTAAAAATTAAAAATCAAGATTATCTGGAACTAGAGAAGGAACTTGCGGAAATTGGCGGAAACTTGATTGTTGAAATTTTGCCCAAGATATTAAAAAAAGAAATTAAAACAATTCCGCAAAATGAGAAAGAGGCTACTTATACTAAAAAATTTTCTTCAGAAGATGGATTTGTTGGATTAAAAGATTTAAATGAAGCAGTTGAAGCTGGTGGAGATATGGCAATCTTAATTGATAAAAAAATTAGAGCAATCGGAAATGAACCTGGAGTTTATATTATAAAAGACGATAAAAGAATAAAGCTTTTATCCGCAGAAGTGATTGAGAGAAAATTAAGGCTTAAGATTATTCAAGAAGAGGGAGGCCTGCCTAAAGAAAAATTTTCAATTTAGAATTAAAGAATTTTAACTTATCTCGTTACCGAAATAGTGGTTGAGCCTTCGGAATATGGAGCAAATACCTTTACTCTTCCGGTTGTTGAATTTCTTATTATTGAATAGGCGCTGTTATTACTAGTAGTCCCAGTCCAATAGGCAGAAGTTGAGCTTTGGTCATACGGGAAAGAGTCTAGATAAACCGGAATAAGACATGGAGCGATGTTGTAGTCGCCGGCCAAATAGGTTGTACTCGCCATGGTTGTTGTGGCGGTTGGAATAATTCCAGAGGCGCAAACGAAGTTTCCATTATTGTCGCCGATATTTTGAGAAATAGCGTTCATAATTAAATTTAGCTCTGATTGGCGTTCAAAGTTTCTAGAAGTTATGAGAGTACTAACAGGACTTGAAGACACTACAAAAATAGCTATTAAAACTGCCATTATAGAAACTGAAATTAGTATTTCGGCTAAGGTTATGCCTCTATTTTTAAGATTGAAGTTCTTCAAGTTTTATTTTTCCCAAATTAACCTGTGTTAGGGTCAATTTTAACACGGTTTTTGCGTTACCGAAAGAAGCAGTGGAAGTGATTATCTTATTACTGCCTTGAGTTAATACTGCGCCTATAAGGCAAGATCCATTTATTAAATTAACTGTTTCATTGCCGGTATAATTAATATTCATTGCGAGCTGAAGCTTGGCATAATCAAGACAGCTTTCAGATAAATATCTGCTTTCTTTTTTATTATTTAAAATCAAAACATCATAACGCCCGAGAATTGAGGTTTCTGAAAAACTAAAAGCAAGAAAATAGATTATTGTAGAAAGAATGACTGCCGTTACTATGGCTATATAGCCCTGATTA
>SIBX01000016.1 GCA_009694925.1 Minisyncoccota bacterium | reverse complement strand
AACACGGCACCCGGGTGCCGTGTTTTTTAAGTAATTAGCAATATTTACAAACATTCATTGGTTCAGCCTTCTTGGTTTCTGCTGGTTTTACGCACTTATCACAGCAAACCATTTTCCCATTCTTCATTACGCAATCCTTAGAATTCTTTCCGCAACTCTGACAATCACCCCCATTAGAAGCCATTTTTTCTACTTTCTTTGCCATATTTTTATAGTTTTTATTATATTATTAATATTGGCGACCGTCATTATCGTATCAGATTACAAATCCCAAAACAAACTTAACAAATTTTTGGATTCAGTATCTAATAATCAGAGTTTATATTTAAAAAATGACCAATATTTTTTTAAATATACCTATTCATTAAATAAAATCTCTCCACTTTTTCATAGCCATGATTTTTTAAAAACTCAGCAGTATTTTTTTTAATTTCTTCAGATGGGACGGGTCTTCCGGCATAAATCTCTTCAAGTTTTTTTGTTATTTCTTTTGTTAAGTCTTCGGCAATTTTAGAAACTCCATTAATTCCAGCATCTCTAAAAGATTTTTTAATGGATTTAAATATCTTCAATGGGTGATAAGGTTCTGTTTCTCCAGTCTTCTTTTGGACTTGATTAATTTTAAGATGTGGCAGTCTTAAAGAAATAACTTCATAAGTATCTAAAACTCGCGAGAGTCCCAGATCCTTTATTGACTGCATTGCGCATTGCCTAATATCTTCAACTTTAACCATTTCATTCTCTCTTTTTTCTAACCTATGCAATATGTCTTGCGCTATTTTAGAGGCAAATCCAGAATCAAAAATATCAGCATCTTTTAATGCCGCCGCTATAGATCCTTTTAATTTTTCTATATCAAACTTCTGTTTGAAGCCAGTATTTTTTTTAACAAATTTTATTTTCATGATTTTTTTCTTTTAATTTTAGACCTCCTGTTTAAAATTGTTTTTTATAATTAGAGAAAATCACTTCGTGAAATTGCCCTAAGCAATGAACGAGATACATTATTGGTCTATATATTTTTTCCAACTCCGACCACATATTTTATAAATCCCATTATGGCAATAATCGCTAGCGAGCCTATTATTAGAGGAATAGTGAGCTTGTCAAAAACAGCGGTAATGATCCAAATTCCAACAGCAAGTAGGGCAATTCCAATTCCTAGTCTCATAGAGCCCCTGTGCTCTTGTCTCCAGCCCTCAAAAACCTTAATAGAAAATCCATAATAAATCATACCTATAATAACTATAAGCGGAATAATAAATACCAAGTTATAAAGTAGGAGTAGTGGCAGCCCAGTAATAAAATTCATTCCACCTTGGCTCATTATGGCCAAGATCGCTAAATAAGGCGCACCAGTGCATGGAAGTTCTACTAAAGTTATAAGACCTCCAAAAACGAAAGCAGATCCCATAGAAACAGCCGTAGAAGACATTTTGCCCTCAACTAATGATATAAATTTTTTAGGTATTGCAAGGGAATATCCCCATCCATACCAATAAAAATCTTTTATTTCTAAAAACGCTGCAATCATTATAAATATTCCAATAAAGAGATAAAGATATTGGCTTATTACTGTTATTCCTCTTATGGCGTTAAAAATTGAAAGAAGAGTTAATCCGCCAACAATATAAGTCACGTAAACTCCTGCAACATAAGCTAATCCATTAAATAGCAACTTTTTCTTGTTGCCCATTTTAAGAAGAACGGTGCACATTACTAAAAGCACCCCAATAACACAAGGGTTTATTGAATCCACTAGTGCATAGCCAATAAGTATTGGAAGAGATAGTCCAGGAGCAGTGATAGATAGACTTTCCATATATTCTATATATTATAAATTGTTTGCAATAAAAAACCTATTATTTTTTATTAACAAGATCGGTCATTTATTATTTTTGTGATCTGGATTTTAATATTTGTGATTTTTTTTGACCTACGGCCAAAAATTTATCCTCTCCCCAATACTGGAAACACAATTGGTTTCTCTTTAAGTTCTTTTTGGATTTCAAGCGCATCTCTATCGCTGAATTCAAAATAAATTACATCTTTATCTCTCCAAAGATAATTTAGAAAATCTTTCTTTTCTATACCGTTCACAAAAACCCTAAGAGTTCCGGGTTTTCCATCCGGGCACAAATCTCCATTTTTTTTACTTGCTATACGATCTTCTCCGATAGGGACTTTGATCTCGCTAAAAAATGCTTTTACTAATAAATTTTCAGTCTCTTTAATAGACTTTGTTTCCATGTCGTATGGTAATTTATCATGCCAATGAGCTAAGTTTTTTTCTTCATGGGTGTGCAGCAGGTTTAGCGCTCCAACTTCTGTTCGTAATCTGAAATATTCTCCGCAAATATTTATTGGCATATAAGCGTGTATATGTGCAGTCCAAACACATTCTCCGCTTGCCTTTGGGCAAGTTATTATTCCATTAGAAGTATCTTGTTTTTGAGTGAAAATCACAGAATAAACCAGTCCCCCTAAAGCAAGTAAAATTAAAAACCAAATTATTCCCAATTTGTATTTCTTTTTAATTATTCCAAAAACTAAAACCAAAAAACCAAGAATTGCAAAAAAATAAAAAGCTATACCTTCCGATTTTAAGCCCTCAACTGGAGGCTCAACTATTATGGGAAAGTCAAAATAATTTTCATTTTTATTTCTAGATATATTTAAATGGATCTTATAATTTCCAAATTCTGAAAAAGAAAACTCAAACATATATTCTTCTCCTTTTTGTTGCACCACTATGTCTTTGGCGATAATTCCAGAATTTAACTTTTCTATTTCTGCAGAAACCTCTAAATTATTTAATGTTTCCTTGGTTTCTAAATCTCTAATAGAAAACCATATTGGCGTTTTATATTCTGCCACGAACAAATCTGGCTGAACTAGACTAGCCGTCAATTTAGTCGATTCACTATTTTCACTTTCAAAATGAGCGTAGGCAAAACCAGAAAGACCAATTATCAAAACAGCAAAAAGACTGGCAAATAAATTTTTAATAGTTTTTTTCATTTATCTAAAAAAATCCTGCCGACAAACTGGTTGCAATTATTAATATTAGAATCAAAACCAGAACCATTTTACCAATTTTTTTCATTTAAGATTTTTTAGACAGATCTATATAGTTTTTAATAAGCGATATGAAAATAGATGCGATAAGCGGACCATAAACTAATCCTATTATACCAAATATTTTTATCCCTCCCAAAACAGATATCAAAATAAATAATGGATGGATTTTCATCTTATCTCCGATAAGTTTCGGTTTCAAAACATTATCCACAGAAGACACGATCACTATATTATATGCCATAAAAGCTATTGCAACCCATATATTCCCATTTAAAAACATATAAATAGCAGCTGGGACAAAGACCAAATAAGGTCCAAGCATAGGGATAAAAGCGAAAAAAGCCATTACAAAACCCCAAAGCACCGGCGAGCTTATTCCAAACATTAAAAATCCCAACCCTCCCAAAAATCCCTGTATTCCAGCAGTTATCAAGTTTCCATAAAGCACTGCTCTGCCAGATTCTTTAAAAGTTTTATAAAGATTCATTTCCTCAGATTTCTCAAGCGGACTAGCTTCTATTAAAAATTTAGAAAGTTTTTTTCCATCTTTTAACATATAAAATATAGTCAGGAGCAGTAAGAAAAAATTAATAATTAAATTAGCGGCATTTGAAAGAAAAGTAGCTATATTCTTAGTTATAAATTCTCCGACATTTTTCACTGTCGGGAGTATTTGCGAGGAAAAAAGATCTTCGGTTCCAACATTTAATTTATTCGCTACATACTGGATCGCTTTATCATTCTCATAAAAATCAGCTGTTTTTATCTTTTCCAAAAATCCCTGTGTTTCTTGGAAAAGAAGAGAGAGTATTGTTATAAATGGCAAGATTATAATAAGAGCCACCAAGACAGTTGAAATTAAGGATGGGATATTAGATCCTTCTTTAAATTTTTTAGATATAAAGTTGTTCAGCGGCGTGAAGATTCCCGCCAAGAGAGCCCCTATAACAAGAGGTGCTAAAAACTGTATAAAAACGCTTATAAATAAAAGCGTAAATATTATAAGTAAAACTATTAAAAATTTATGAGAATGCTTGTGCATGACTTTATTCTATTATATTTTTCATAAAAACCAAAATTCAACCTAAAACCTGCCGGAATTTATCTTTTGGCGTATTTCTTTTAAATAATTTTCTATAAAAAAGATATTGTGCATAGTTAAAAGTTTTCCAGCCAATTGTTCTTTGGCGTGAAGTAAAAAATTTATCTGCCCAATGGAATAATTTTTACAAGCAAAACACTCGCAATTCTTATCTATTGGTAAAAACTTATTTCTAAATTTACCAGAATTTAAATTTAAATTCCCATTTTTTGTAAGCGCTGTTCCGTGCCTGGCAATTCTTGTTGGCATAGCGCAGTCAAAAACATCTATCCCAGCTTTAATCATTAAAGGAATTGATTCCAAGTCTCCGATTCCAAGTAGGTGATGAGGTCTAGATCTATCAGAATGATCAGTAACTTTTGAAATAGTTTTAATCATCTGATTTTTATCATCTGCAAACTCTCCGCCAATAGCTATCCCAAAAACAGGCAATTCATTTATTTTTTTGACTGAATCCACTCGCAAATCATCGTATTTTCCACCTTGAACGATTCCAAAGACTTGTTGATTCTTTATTTTATTTTTCTTTATATAAGATAAAAACTTTTTATACCAAAAATTTGTTAAATCCAAATTCTTTTTAACTTCTTCATAGCTGTCAGAGGGGGATCCACAAACGTCCAGCATATATATAAAATCGGCTCCCAAATCCATCTGTGCTTGAGCTGAAATTTCCGGAGTCAGAGATATTTCTCTGCCATTCCTAGGAGATCTGAATTTAACTCCATCTTCAGAAATTTTAACTAAATTCTTTCCATTAGGAACTTTTCCACTTTCTTTTTTATCTCCAACCTTAGAAAGCCCAAACTCCATTCCTTTTCCTAGTGAAAAAACTTGGAATCCTCCCGAATCAGTAAATATCGGCTTATTAAAATTAAAAAATTTATGTAATCCTCCAAGTTTTTTAATTTCTTTAACTCTGTCTAAGTCTAAAAAATGGAAAGTATTTGTAATCTGGCACTGTGCTTCAACCTTGGCAGTATCTTCAAAATCCATTCCTCCTTTAATAACTCCAAGTGTAGCTACTGGAATAAATGCAGGTGTAATAATCTCTCCGTGCGGAGTAGTGATTTTTCCGATTCTAGCCTTAGATTTCCTAGATTGTTTTGAAACTTCAAATTTAAACATCAAAATTTTCTAAAACACTAACACGATCAGGATATTTCAGCAAAACTTGACAATATAATATAATTTCTTTAAAATATTGAAAGAACTTGGATTCAAGTCCAAAAAACCAAGATGCTCTTTAAAAAGCATCAAGACTGGAGAAATGAATGAAATTGCTTGAGCCGATCATCCAATTACTTGTCCTGGTCGCGTTTTTCTACTTCATCTATATTCACATTCTCGTGAATATGATGATCGCAAGGCTGCCAGGCGGAGACAAATTCGCCAAATGGACGAACAAACAAGTTTCCGGCCTTTGGAAGTGGGTACTCGGCATTCCTCGTCGCATCTTTCTGTTTGGCTGGAATAAAAACAAGCCTGCGACAATAGTCATCATTTTTGTCCTGTTTTGGGTCATCATCGCCTCCCTGAAGTAATCTGACGGGAGGCGTTTTATACTTAATAGTATTCCGCCATTATTTGGAATTTCTTATTTGATTGTTGGAATTTGAAAATTTATAAAATAAATTTTTTAAGCGGACATTCCAAATGCCTACATCTCGCAGTGCAGTATTTTCTTCCGTAATCAATTAATCGGTAGGGAAATTGTACCCATTCTTTTTTTGGCAAAATTTCCATTAAATCTTTTTCAATTTTTTCAGGATTTTTGTGTTTAGTTAAGCCAAGTAGGTTTGATAGGCGAATCACGTGTGTATCAACTGGAATTCCGGTAATTATTCCATAAGCATTCCACAAAATAATGTTTGCAGATTTTCTTCCAATTCCATTCAATTCCAACATTTCATCCATCGTCTTTGGTATTTCGCCATTATGCTTGGTAACTAAAATTTTTGCCGACTCCAATATATTTTTTGCCTTAGCTCGAAAAAGTCCGATAGATTTTATATCTTTCTGGAATTCTAGCAAATCAGCTTTTGCGTAATCAGCTACTGTTGAATATTTCTTAAACAAAGCCGGAGTTACTTGATTCACTTTTTTATCTGTGCATTGAGCAGATAAAATAACGGCCACCATTAATTCCCAATTATTGCCATAATCTAAAGCAATTTTAGATTTTGGAAAAAGTTTTTTTAGCTCCGCATTTATTTTCCCAATTTTTTCTTTTTGGCTCATTATTAAAAACTATACCCTAGAGATAACTCTAATTAATTTCTTGGCTTTAGAGTCATTTTCTTTCAAATATTCAGCAAAGTCTGGAATCTTTTCAAACTTTCCATTTTCTATTCTATAGAAATAATCAATTTTAACTTGCTCTATAAAGTATCTGTCGTGCGAAATCAAAATCAAGCTTCCAGTATAAGTTTTTAAAAATTCTTTTAAAGCACTAACAGCCTCCGCATCCATATGATTGGTCGGTTCATCTAATACTAAAACATTAGCTTTTTTGGCCGCAAAATAAATAAGTATTAATCTAGCTCGCTCTCCAGGGCTCATGGTTGAAATCTTATTTTTTGCCTGTTCCTCTGGGAAATCGAATTTGGTCAGTAAGTTATAGGCGTTAGATTCTCCGATTCCTGCCATTTGCGATAAAAATTGAACAGGGGATTTATCTGGCGGTAAAAGTTCATGCTCTTGAGACATGTTTACCAACTTCACCGATCCTCCTATGTTTATTTCTCCGGAAACAGCTTTTAATTCTCCTAAAAGAGTTTTAATTAAAGTAGATTTTCCTTCTCCATTTCCTCCAATAATACAAATCTTTTTACCAAATTGGATATGTAAATCTATAGGCTCAGTTTTAAAAACCTTTCCTCTGCCTACAACTAAATGCTTGGCCTCTATTTCAGTATTTCCTTCATTTTTAATTTCATAAGTTGGAATATTAAATAAATTTTTAACCACCGGCTTATCCAATATTTCCATTCTCTTAATTCTATTTCCAATAACTTTTGCGGTCCTCAAAGAGCGTCCAGATTTATTACGGTTGTATCCCTGTAACATTTTATCATTATCAGATCTCTCCCATTTAGATCCATCTTCTGCGTCTTGCTTCTTCTCTTCAACGATTACATTTATTCTCTCAATCTCTCTAACTTGCGCCTGATACAATTCCATTCTTCTTTTTTCATCCCTCTCTTCGTTCTCTAAAAAATGGCTATATTTTCCATTAATAACCTTAAAACGCCTTGTCTCTCTATCTATTGAGAATACTTTTTGAGTGACGTTATCTAAAAATCTTCTATCGTGCGAAACAATAATTCCAGAAATTTCAGAAGATTTTAAATAATCTTCTAGCCATATTAAAGAGGGAAGATCTAAATTATTTGTCGGTTCATCGAGTAGTAATAAATCCGCCCCCTTCATTAAAATTGCAATTAAAGCTATCTTAGCCTTCTGTCCAGAACTCAACTCTTCAACCTTCCTATCTTCAATTCCTTCTTTAAAGCCAAATCCTGAAAGCATTATCTTAGCCTTATATTCTATTTTTTGTCTTTCCGGTTCTTCAATGCCCGCAGTTCTAAAAATAAAATCCATTACTTTTCCCTTAGCATCTAATTTTAATTCTTGAGGGAAATATCCAAGTCTAATACTTTTATGAATTTCCATGCCTCCAAAATCTATTTTTTCAATGCCTGCAATTATCTTTAAAAGTGTTGATTTTCCTGTTCCATTTGGCGCAACTAAAGCTGCCTTCTGCCCTTTTTCAAGCGAGAAAGTCACATTATTCAACACCTCTTTAAGTCCATAAGACTTGCTTACATTTCGTAGTTTCAACATAGGAATAGATTTATTATTAGATAAAAACGAAGTATAAATTTATAAGTTTTGTGCTAGAAATCATTTTCTTACGAGCGAAGCAATATCGACATAGATATTGTTGAGCGAGTAAAAATGATTTATGGCCAAAAATCGTAAATTTAGACGAGTTTATTATTTAATGATAAGTCTATAGATTTTGCCATAAAACCGCCAAAAAGTCTATAAATTAAACATCCCCCGCACAAAACATAGTTTGCGGGGGATTCTAGGGAGAGGCACTAATTGCTTCTCCCTAGGGAAGATGCCAGAATTTTGTTTCCGGTAAACCGAAGGGTACAGCATACATATTCGTATGCCCAGTCTCCAAAGACAACCCATTCGGTAAGCATTTTGGTCTCCTTGAGTTCTTGGGTTTAGGAAATGATCCTTGTACTACTTAAGACAATATCATAATATTTAAATATTGTCAAACAACATTTTTCTATTTTTACTGATTTAATAAGGCCAATCCGCCCCAAAGTCCCACTTCATCTTTAAGTTTTGCGATTTTTAAAACAGGACACTCCGGAAATACTTTCATCAACTCTTTAAAATGTTTTTCTATGGATTCGAACGGAATTGCTGGAGCGCCAAAGATCATCGGTCCGCCCAAGATAATAATTTCTGGCGACCATAAAACGGCCGCATTATTTAATCCATATGCCAGCCAAAGAGCTAATTCTTCCCAAATTCTAGGATTATCAATTTCTTTTGGTGGTTTTTTAAATCTTTGTATTAAAGATTTTCCAGAACACATATTCTCCAAATATGGCGGGTTTTCACAGGTAGGGCAAAGCGTTCTATCGGCATCTATTATCATGTGTCCAGGTTCAAAACCCTGAAAGCTTGGAGCAATCTTTTTATTAGCAATCTTCGCTCCGCCAATTCCAGTTGAGACAGTTAAAAATCCAACCACCTCATATCCTCGCCCTTCTCCGTAGACTGCCTCTCCTAAGGCACCCAACGCCGCATCGTTTTCAACCATCACTTCGCAACTAAAAGCTTTTTCAAAATAACTTTTAATATCTTTAAAGTCCCAATCCGGTAAATTTGGAGCATTGGCCACACCCGTTCTTTCGTTGTTTATCGGTCCAGCGATGCCAATAGCGATTTTTTTTATCTTTTTACCTCCCGAAAGTTTAAAAGCTAGATCTTTAAACATCAAAACCGCATCTAAAAACTTTTGAGGAGTTTCAATTGATTCAGATTTATTAATAAGTTTTCCATTTTCTGAAAACGCGATCCTTGTCTTTGTTCCGCCTATATCAAATAGAATATACATTTTGTTTAGATTTTATAATTTTTAATATTGGAATATATATCCTTCAAATGGCCTAAGTTCAAAATTCTTTAATTCAACTTCGCCTTGTTCTGCGTTGAGAGATGTATTTAGTATTATTTTAGCTTTAGATATTTGTGATGTATTTATTCTTTGTGAATTTTCAGAGAAATTAGCCACCATTAGCAGATTTTCTCCTTGGCTTTCTCTGGTAAATGCAAAGATATTAGAATTTCCTACATCACAAGAAAAATATTTGCCATATTTTAATGCTTGAGAATTTTTCCTAAAATTAATTATTTTTTTATATAAATTAAGTATCGATTTAGAATTTTTAGTTTCAGATTCAACATTGATTGTTGTGAAATTGGAATGCACCGGAAGCCATGGAGTTTCTTGTGAAAATCCAGCATTCGCTTCTGCGCTCCATTGCATAGGAGTACGCTCTGGGTCTCTTGCGTATTTCGAGTCTTGAATTTCTTTTCCCCACGAATCTTTTAAGTTTTGCACAGGAATTCTAACATCTTCCATCCCAAGCTCTTCTCCATAATAAATAAAAGCCATTCCGCGTAAGGTTAAGAGAATTAAGCTCATTAAACGAGATTTTTGTTCACCAATTTTTGAAGCGATTCTCGACACATCATGATTCCCTAGTACATAATTTGGAACCTGGTCATCTCCCACAGATGTATTAAAGTCATCTATAAATCTTTTATAAGCAGTTGCATTCCACGGTAAATTCATTAAATTAAAATTCAAAGGAGCGTGCAGTTTATTCCCACAGGCGGCATAAAGTTTTTCCATTCCTTTTATGTCTAAATACGCTTCACTGACCAAAAATTGATTTCCGTGTTCTCCTAAAACAGAACAAAAAGAATTTGTCGTTTCCAAAAGTTCCGGTTGTCCAGTTGAAAATATGTGTAGTAGGGAATTATAAGGATCATCTCTCCCTGGTACATAGTTAGGATTTTGCGGATCGTCTCTAAATTGAGAATCTTTTATTAAATGATAAATGGCATCAGTTCTAAAACCATCAACCCCATGATGTATCCAAAATTTTAAAACATTTTGCATTTCTTCTTTAACTTCCTTATTTCTCCAGTTTAGGTCAGGCTGGCTTTCTAAAAATGAGTGAAGATAATATTGTCCAGTTCTTCTGCTGAACTTCCAAGCAGATCCTCCGAAAACAGACATCCAGTTATTTGGTGGCGAACCATCGCTTTTTGGATCCCTCCATATATACCAGTCTCTTTTTGGATTATTTCTAGATGATTTCGATTCAGAAAACCATGGATGTTCTGAGGATGTATGGTTTGGCACAAAATCCATTAAAATTTTTATCCCTCGCTTATGAGCTCCTTCGGTTAATCTACTGAAAGTTTCTAAGTCTCCAAACACAGGATCTATATCGTAGTAATCTGATATATCATATCCAAAATCTTTTTGAGGAGATTTATATATCGGGTTTAGCCATATCGCGTCTATTCCCAAAGATTCTTTAGTGCCATCGTTTAAGTAGTCTAATTTTTCTATTAAGCCATCGAGGTCTCCAATGCCATCATTGTTAGAATCCTTAAAACTTCTTGGATAAACTTGGTAAATAATTGCGTGATGCGACCAATTCTCTTTTGCTGGGCTAGCATATCCTGGCATCCCAACAAGTAAGTTTTTCGTCTTTAATTTATAGTTTTCAATTTCAGGTTGATTAAATGGATTAACTTTCATTAATTTTGCCAAAAAATAAACCTCTAACATTTTAAACTGCATGAGTTCTCCTAAGTCTTCTTCTCTTAAATCTTCTAAAATTATTTCCGAATAGGGTAGATTGTTGTCATAAAAAGATCCTTTAACTCCTATTAAAATTGAGTCCATTATTTGACTGATGGTTTTTCTTGTTGCTTCAGGATATATTTCTGGAAAATCTCTATCTCTTGGAACATGAGACGTTTGGTTGTTTGAGACGGAAGATATAAAAGAAAAGTATTTATCTTTTGGTCCGGCAAGATAAAGCTGGAGAACAGAATGCAAATCTATTGATCCCAGTGTAATTGTTGGTGTAAAGTTTTTTTCCACACTCTTTCCGTCTTCTGTTTTCGATTTGCCCAAAGATTCTGCAATCAGCTGTCTCATCCACTTACCCAAAGATTCAAGTTCGGTATGAAAAATAAAATGATCATATATATTTTTACCCGACAGTAAATTTAAATAGGCAACCGAGGCAGATTCCATCGGAGAATCGTTTTGGGAGTTTATTTTAGAATTAGCTTTTTTTGCTCCTAAAATTAATTCATCAATTTTTATCTTAGCTAAAAATAATGGGAAAAATCCAACATTTGAAAAAACAGAAAATCTTCCAGAAAGATTTTTGGGCACCTCTAAGACAGAAATTTCTTTTTCTTTAGATTTTTTCCAGAGTATTGAATCTCTTTCGGTGGTAGAAACTATTCTTTGTTCAATATCTTTAAATCTTCTTTTTAAGCAGTGAATTGTATATTCTGCGTTAGCTATAGTCTCCAAAGTGTCTCCAGACTTACTTATTATATTTAAAATAACTTCATCGGCATTTTTAATTCTTGATTCTAAAAAGAAATCTAATTTTCTAAGATATTCCGGATCGCAAGTGTCTAAAAATATCAGTTTCGGATATCTACTTGTTTCTAAAATATCGTAATGTTTATGAAGGGCTTCGTAGATTGCTTTAGTTCCAAGATTAGACCCACCAATTCCTATTACGAAAACATATTTAAGATTTTTACTCCACTTTTCTTTGGCTATTTTTTTTGATTCATTCAGAAAAGTATCAAATTCAGGAATACTGGCAAAAATTTCTCCACTATCTTCCCTTTTCTTATTTATAAAATCAGAAATAAAAAAAGCATCAGATTTTATTCTGTTAATTGTTTCTGCGAGTAGTCGCTTGTCTTTTATGGCTTTGTCGCTTATAAATCTCATATAATAACTATTCCTATTAATATCCTGCGGATAAATCTCATATAATAATCATTCCTATTAATATCCCGTGGATAAATCTCATCCTTACAAATTATAACATTTTTAGAATACGTCTCATGTGTTAATATGATGAAAAGATTTATTTATAGACAATAATGAATATTCAAGCTCTTTTCGGCGGAAAATTTTTTCAAGTTATTAAATCATTTTCTGGTGGAATAGTTGGTCTCTTAACGGACTTGGTTTTGCTTAAGATATTTTTTTATTTTGAGAGCATACCACCATACCTGTCCGTGGTTTTGGCTTTTTTTATCGCTCTTTATGCAAACTTTTTATTTCAAAAACATATCTCTTTTAAGTATAAAGACGAGAACGATTTAACCTACGGAAATGCATCCTTCTTTTTAGTTTATTGGATATTTATGTCTGCATTAAATATTCTCCTCATAAAATTTTTCGAAAGCACTTTTTATTTAAATCTATTTTATGGACAAATTATAGCTTCAGCGCTTATGGCTATTGTAAGTTTTTTTGTTTACAAGAAGTTAATTTTCTCAAAATTAGGCAAGATTATTGAAAAAAGGGGGGATTATTATGCCGTAAAGTATGGAAAAATATTTTTCATTTCTTTTTTAGCAAGAATTCTTGTTTTTCTTTATCTTTTTATAAAGTTTGGAGAGGGCGCAATTGTTTGGGGAGATAGCACTAGGTATTTAGGGGCTGGAGAAAGTATTTTGCGTGGCGTATATGAATACGGAGGGCTTAAGGAAGTTTATAGAACACCAGGATTTCCATTTTTCTTATCTTTTTTTATATCTCTAGGGCTTCCAGTGTGGTTAATATCAATATTCAATATATTGCTCGCAAGTTTTATTCCTGTATTTGTTGCTTATTTTTGTTCTAAAATAAATTTATCAGGAATTTGGAAGAAAATTGCCATCAGCCTATCGATATTTGAGCCAATCATGCTCTATTACAGCATTGCAATACTTCCAGATGTCTTATTCTCTATTTTCTTATTTGTAATAATATTTTTCATCTTAAAATTTTCCGAAACAAGGAAGATAAAATTCATTTTAATATTTTCCGTATTAATTGGTTTATTAAATTATATTCGACCAGTTGGGATTTATATGGTGATCGGCATTGTCTTATTTTTATTTTTTGAACTAAAAAATACTTTATTTAAGAAAAAAATTATTTACGGAATTATTGCGATTTCAATTCCATTGCTAGTAATGATTCCTTGGCAGTATAGAAATTATAAAGTTTTTGGAGTTTTTGAATTCACCTCGGCTTTGCCCGTAAATCTTTTTAATTATGCAGGCGTTTCTTCTGTATCATTTTCTAACAGCACTCCCTATCAAGACACAAAACTAAAGCTTCTAGAAGATTTTAGGCGTGACGCTCCATATCCATCTAATCAAAAAGACCTAAGAAACAGTGCTTATCTTAAAAATAAAGCAAAAGAAATAATTAAACTTCATCCAGTCGGATATGTGAAAAGCGTCATAGCAGGTCTCAATACTTTTCTTTTTTCTGGAAATTATCACTATCTTTTAATGAAATATGAAGTCATAAACAAGCCCGCAGAAATAAAGTCATATTCCTTTATCTGGGCCAAAAATGGACTTTGGGGATTAATTAAAATCGTTTTAAAAGACATGTCTTCTCCGTATACGCTCATAGCATTTTTAGGTAAAGTATTTTGGATAATCATTATTATGCTTTCTATATTTGGAGGATTAATAAAAAGAAAAGAATCATTGTCAATGCTTTTTTTAATTATTTTCTTATACTTCTGTGCCACAATATTGTCGGTTGGAATAGGCGTTGAGGCTCGTCATAGATTTGCCCTTAACCCTTTGATATTCATATTTTCCTCTGTTATGATGAAATTCATATATGAAAGATTTATCCGTAATCGTACCACTATATAACGAGGAAAAAGTCTTTAAAACGCTTTTAGATAGGCTTTTAGCGGCCATTTCTAATATAAACTTTGAGGTTATATTAATAGACGATGGATCAACTGACGGAACTTATAATCTAATTTTAGAAGCTTCAGAAAAAGACAAAAGAATAAAAGGAATCATTTTTTCTAGAAACTTCGGACACCAAGCAGCAGTTTCTGCTGGGCTAGACATTGCAGATGGCGAGCTTGTTTTAATAATAGACGGAGATCTTCAGGATCCTCCTGAGTTGATTCCGGAAATGATAAAAAAAATCAACACTGGGTACGATGTTATTTATGCTGTCAGAAAAAACAGAAAAGAAAATTTCTTAAAAAGATTTGCCTACTCATTTTTTTATAAATTAATGGGGAAAATATCTAAAGATATAGAACTACCAAAAGATTCTGGCGATTTTTCTTTAATCAGGAAAAAAGTTGTTTCTGCTATGAAAGAGCTTGGCGAAAGGAATAGATACGTTAGGGGAATAAGGGCCTGGGTTGGGTTTAAACAAATTGCTTTTCCTTATGAAAGGGATAGAAGATTTGCTGGTACATCAAAATTCTCTTTTAGAAAACTAATAAAACTTGCCTATGATGGAATTTTTTCCTTTTCTTATTTTCCAATAAATTTTATTAGTTTTTTGGGTGGATTTAGTTTTATTGTATCAATTATTGGTATATTTTTAGTTCTCTATTTTAGGCTTTTCACAGACAGAAATATTCCCGGCTTTGCATCGCTTGCTATTATCTCTTTGTTCCTTGGTGGGGTTCAACTTTTGTCTATTGGTGTTCTGGGCGAATATATCAAAAGAATTTACGACGAAACAAAAAGAAGGCCAAATTATATTATTAAAAAGACAATAAATAACGATAAATAAAAGCGTGAAAAAAGAAATTATTTTCTTATCTCAACCCCAAAAAGTTAATATGGGAGATGATTGGTTTGAAATTGC
>SIBX01000015.1 GCA_009694925.1 Minisyncoccota bacterium | reverse complement strand
GAAGAGTAGAGTATTCTAGACTTGGAATGTAAAAATATCCTTTGTTTTCCATAATCGTAGTTCCCACTTCGTTCACTACGGATCGCAAGCGTAATTTTCTTAAGTAAAAAATAACTTTATTATTTTTTTTCGTGACGTAAATTAAAAATTATTAGATAACTTAGCGTACTTTATTATTTTTTTCTGTTAAAATTAATTTAGCACAAAGGGGGAGAGTGGAGTCTTTCGCTGGTGCCTGGAAAACACTGCGAGATTAGGACCGCTCCGCCCTCCCTGATTATTGCAAAAATCCTAGTAAGTAAAATCCCCCGAGCTAAAAGCAATGGGGGATTTTAAAAGAAAATATTTTTTTACAGTGGAAGGGGAATGTCTTCTTTAACTTTTCCGGTTTTAAGCATATCAACCTTGCAAGTAGAAGATGTTATCTCTCCAGTACTATCAGTTATTTCAACCGTAGCTTTTTGTAATCCTGGAATAGAATATTTGCCTGTAATTTTATCGTTTGATCCTGTTTTACTGTCTGGGGCTGGGGCAAATGTCCAAGAATAGGAATATGGAGGCGTGCCATTACTTATTACAGAAGCTTTCCAATTAATGTTACCGCCAGTTGAAATATATGCTGGATTTGGAGTTCCAGAGCAATTTGAGTTGAATCCTGGTGGTGGTGGTGGTGGAGGTGGGCATAATGGATCAGTGGCAGGATCGCATGGTGGGTTTGAAAATGTCGCACTTATATCAAACCAACCTAAGTCTCCCGACCACATTTTGCCGTTGATGGTTTGAGTTACTTGGTCTATTACAGGCCCATAACTAGTTCCATCATCCGCTATTCCAGAAGCTTTTATCCATCCATCTAAACCACCTCCGTTTAGCGGGTCATTGTCTGCGAAACTAGAAACAATTGCCCAGCCAGTTAAATTATTTCCATTTCTTTCTATTCCATGATTCGGGCAGGGAGCGGGGTTGCATCCGGAAGTTGGAAACCCGCCAGTCGGCTGAAAGTTTATCCAACCTAAATTAGAGAGCCATAAACTTCCATTAATCGGTCCATCCGTGTTCGGAACCGTTATTCCATAAGTTACATTATTCGGATCATTTGGGTCGTGTCCCGGATAAGAATTACTCGAAGAAAGAGATCCCCAGCCAGAATTTCCGCATTCTTCCGGAGAAAATGCACAGCCATTAAATAGGTCATTAAAAGATCCGCTCCAGATCCAGCCCAAAACATTTCCAGGTGTTCCTCCTAGAGATTTATTAATAGAAATAAATGAGAAAAATCCTATAACTAAAAATACAATCGAAGCCTTAATTATTTTTTTCATTTTTAAATACAAATTCTTATCCTTAAAGATTATTTAAGAATTTAATTTGGATTGAAGTTTTGATAACAGGTGCGAGTGGCCATGTATTTATATGTGCCTTCATAGAGTGCGCAGGTGTCGCTGAAAATTTCTTGTGAATATGGGTTCCAACCGGCTGGACATTCCGGCCATATTTTTAAGCATGTTAGTCCACCAGCTCCATCGTCTGTTACGACATCAACCCTTGGAATGCTAAGCCAGGCAATGTTTGACCATTCCATAGTGGCTGCGTTTGTGGTTGTGGTTGTGGCGCTTAAATAATTATCTGTTGTTCCGGCGCCATTTCCTCCGGTTACTATGTTTCCAGTGTTAATTCTTATGTGTCCATCTTCAACTTGGAGTTTTTCTGATGGATTTTTTAGTCCTATTCCCAAACTTTCTGATCCTGGAGTATTTGTGTTGACTATAATTAGTCCATTGGGCGCTTTGCCCGAATTTATTCCTAGTCCACCCTCTTTGAATTGAGCAGAACTCCCAGTATTTATAGGAACTTTAACGTCTTGAGTTATAACTGTGTTTGGCGGTTCAGTGAAAGCTTTGGCGATTATTATAGATGTAAAAATAACTGCAAATGAAACTAATAATATTGTTTTAATATTTTTCATATCGTATTTTATTTATAGCAATTTCTTGCCCAGTATGAATAATTATTTACGGTATCGCTTACGCATATTTCGCTTGCCCCTGGCTTATCTTTATATTCTTTATATCCCAAGTCAGAACAAGATGCTGGAATGGATCCGCCGGAGCAATCTAACGCTGCCGAATGTGTTCCGGTTAGGGTTAGCCATTCAACCGGCGAACTCCAATACATTAAGCCATCATCATATTTTCTTAAAATGCTGTCTTTACTGGCCCAGTTGCCAATTGTGTCGTTTGCAATAATGACTCCATCTGGATTACTCCCTGTTTTTGTTATGTTTAAATTTCCTGCAACTTCTAATTTTTCTGTTGGCGTTATTGTGCCAATTCCAACTTTTCCATTAGTTGAATCTCCAAAGACTATTAGTCCAGCCGGAGCTGTGCCTGGTAGATTGGTTGCTCCATTATAGTTTAGGTATAAAAATCCGTCTTTTATCTGACCATTTGAGCCAATATCTACAAATTCAACAGGATTATTACTTGGTGCAGATGCCGGCTTAGTATTCCATTCTCCGCGAGCACTGTTGGCTATCGCAAAAATTACTATAATTACTATTAATCCTTCTATTATTTTTTTGTTTTTTTCCCAATTCATATTTATTTTTTTATTGATTTTGATGATTTGGTATTTTTTGGAGGAACTCCCGACAAGCTATTCAAAACTTCTTTGCTTATTGCTGGATTTTCAATTTTAACTTCATTTTTTTCCATAGAGCTTAATACATCTTCTTTTGTGTATGTTTTATTTATGACTTCTTTATAAGGATTTGTTTTGGTTTTGAATTTCTTAACATAATTGAATCCCAAAAATAATCCAGCTATAAAAATTATGGCTATTATTGATATGACAATAATGGTCGGTTTTTTTTCTTGGTTCAGTTCTTGATTTAGATTTTCCATTAGCTATTATTATATTACAGTATTCATTTTTTGGGAAAACGTATATTGTTAATAGTGGTTGATCTATAAATTATGTTTTTAAAAACAACATCATCTTCTAAAATAGTCTTATTTTTCAGGGAAAATAAATTTTCTCGAGTATTCTTTTTTATCTCTTTTCTTTTATTTTTTATCTCTTTTATTTTAAATTATTTTTATTTTATAAATAGTAATTTTGGAGTGACAATTAAAGCTTTAACAAATAATTCGACCTATATTTTCTCTAAATTAGAAATTAATTCGTTTTATGCATTTTTTGGTTTTATTCTTATTCTTAATGTGTTAATAGCTAGAAGGGTTTATGCTTTAGACCGTTTTTTGTCTAAATTAATGGCATTTAGTACCTTTTTATTGTTTCTCTTGATTTTAGTTTTTACATCTGTTATCATATTAACCAACTGAAAATAAGCTCTTTAAATGAGCCAGTGATTAGTTCATATTTAAATTCAATATAAAATCTATGTTTGCAGTAATAAAAACAGGCGGTAAGCAATATAAGGTTGCTGAAGGTGAAAAGTTAAAAATAGAAAAGATTGAAAAAAATCCTGGAGATGTTTTTAATTTTGAAGAAGTTTTAGCTGTGATTAAAGGAGCCGATATTCAAATTGGAAAACCCCTTCTTTCTTCGGCAAAAGTTGAAGCAAAAGTTTTAGAAAACGGCAGAGCTGATAAGGTGATTGTTTTTAAGTATCATTCAAAGACGAGACAGAGGAAAAAGAAGGGTCATAGGCAGACTTTTTCTCAGATACAAATTACAAAAATCACCGCATAAAAGCGGTTTTTTTGTTTTAAAAATACTTTTTCTATCTTCTATTTTCTAGGGCGCCTCTAAGGGTTTCGTCGTCCGCAAATTCTATTTCTCCTCCTGTTGGTAGGCCTCTGCCAAGGCGGGAGATTTTATGGGTGAAATTTTTAAGTTCTGCAAAGAGTAGAGAAGATTCAATGTCTCCTAGCGTTCCTGGATTGATGGCTAGGATTATTTCTTCTATTTTTTCTTGATTATTGCCCAATCTTTCTTTTAAAGAATTTAACCTTAACTTTTGTTCTCCTTTTAGTATTCCATCTTTGGAAATTTCTCCTAAAACTAGATATTTACCCTTAAAATCTTTTGTTTTTTCTAAAGATATTAAATCTGTTTCTTTTTCTAATATTGCAATTATATTGTCTTTTCTATTTTTGTCTTTACAGATATGACAAAGACCATTTTCTCCTTTAGAAAATTCAAAAGACGAGAAACATTCTTTACAGATCTTTATTTGTTGTAGTTCTTCTAATGATTCTCCTAGGCTTTGCACAAGATGCTTGCCTTGATTGGCTAAATAAAAAGCAATTCTTATGGCTTGCCTTGGGCCGATTCCGGGAAAATCGGAGAGTATCTTAGAAATTTTTTTAATTGGTTCGGGATACATAAGATTAAATTAAAAATCAAATATCAAAATGTAAAATTAAATCTAAAAGCCTTCTGGGGCGCTATGCATTCTATCTATTGATTTGAAAGATGATTTTTCGGCATCAAATTTAAGTCTGACAGTACCAAGAGGACCATTTCTGTGTTTGGCTATTATTATTTCTGCCATATTCTCCTCTTCTGGAGATAGTGACATTTTATCTCTATCTTTTCTATATATAAACATTACTACGTCTGCATCTTGTTCAATTGAGCCAGACTCTCTTAGGTCGGAAAGTCTAGGGACTTTTATGTCTCTTTGTTCTACACCTCTCGACAATTGAGAAAGCGCCAAAACAGGTATTTTTAATTCTCTGGCTAAGTTTTTTAAACCTCTTGAGATTTCAGTTATTTGTTGAACAGAATTATCTGAACCGGCCCTAGGTTGAATTAGCTGGAGATAATCCACCATGATTAAATTTAATCCATGGCTTGCTTGTAAGCGGCGAGCCATAGCTCTCATCTGGAGAATATTTGGAGCAGGCGTGTCGTCTATATAAATATTTGCTTTTGAAAGGGTGTCTAGTGATTTTTGAATAAGTTCAAAATCGGTGTCATCTGATAATCTGCCCGTGCGAAGTTTCCAAAGCGGAACTTGGGCTTCGGCAGAAATTAAACGATCTATTATTTGTTCGCGCGACATTTCAAGAGAAAAGATTCCAATAGCTTGTCCGTGATTAACCGCTGCCTGACGGGCAATATCTAACATTAAAGATGTTTTTCCTAAGGATGGTCTGGCACCCAAAACTACTAAATCAGATTTTTGAAGACCGGAAAGAATATTATCTAGTTCTGGAAAGCCCGTTGGAACTCCTCTTAATTTTCCGTCTCCACGATGCAAGGCTTCTATTCTTTCGTAGGCCAAATGAAGTTCGTCTTTAATTGGTGTAAAATTTTGCGTGACAGTTTTTTGAGAAATGGAAAATATTTTTTTTTCTATTTCATCTAAAGTTGTGTCTAAGTCTCCTGGCTGACTGAAGGCTTGCTCGGCTATTTCGGAGGAGGCGCTAATTAAATCTCTTAAGATTTTTTGATCTTTAACTTTTTTTGCGTAATAGGCAACATGAGAAGATGTTGGAACTCCGTTTATTAAGTCCGTTAGATAGGTTGAACCACCAACGTCTTCTAATTGATTAATTTCCTTTAGTTTTGAGGAGACGGTTAAAATATCTATTGGATCATTTTTGGAATAGATAGTGATAATGGCTTCGTATATTTTTCCATGAGAAGATTTATAAAAATCTGTACTAGATAATAAATCCACCACTTTATATATGGCGTCTTTATCTATCATTAGTGAGCCCAAAACAGATTGTTCGGCTTCTAAATTTTGAGGAGGAACTTTTAACATAGTTAGTTTTTAACAACTAAGCACTAGTTATTATTTTTTTAGGATTATTTGTCCCTTGGGCGTATCTTCTACTTTATATCCTAACTCTTCTATTGCTTTTCTCAAATCGTCGCTTCTAATAAACTGTTTAGAATCTCTTAATAACTTTCTCTCTTTTGCTAGTTTATTTATGTTTTGGGGTATTTTATCTAAATTAATAGAAATTCCAAATAAATCCAGCTTATTTTTTAAGGTTTTTTCAATATTCTTTATAGAAGATAGGTTTAAAGTCCATATAACTTTATTTACTTCGTTGATTAAAGAAAATATTGCAGAAATTGCTTCTGGAGTATTGAGATCATTTTGGAGAGATGAAGCAAATTTATCTTCAAATGGTTTTAAATCGAAAGATCTAGTTTCTTTTGTCTTGGAGTTTTTAGCTAGATCTAATTTAGTTATAAATTCTTTAACTGTTTTAAGAGATGTTTCTGCTTGCTCGGCTAGAGTTTGTGAATAATTAAGAAGGGAGCGATAATTTGAACTTAAGACTAATAATTTAAGAGAATTTGCGCTGTGATTTTTTAAATAATCTTGAATAGTCAAGAAGTTGTTTAAGCTTTTAGACATTTTTTTGCCGTTGACGGTGAGCATTCCGCTATGCATCCAGATATTAACCATGGGGGACAGTCCCGAAGAACACTCTTGTTGAGCAATTTCAGCTTCATGATGTGGAAATTTTAAATCTAATCCTCCGCCATGGATGTCATATTGCGGTCCGAAGAAATTTTCTGAAATAGCAGTATCTTCTATGTGCCAGCCAGGACGTCCATCTCCTAATACGTCAGACTTCCAAAATGGCTCATTTGGTTTTTTAAGCTTCCAGAGGCAGAAATCTCCCTTATTTTTTTTATCTACTGCTTCATCTATTCTGGAGATAGAATCTTCTGCTCCTTCGGCGGTTCTGCCGGAGAGTTTTCCATATTCAGGGAAACTTTTTATATCAAAATACCAACCATCGTTTTCTATTTTATAAGCAAAACCTTTTTTAATTAGATTTTTGACTTGCTTCTCTATCTGTTTAATAAATTTTGTTGCCGAAGCGTATTTTGTAACAGAATTAATCCCCAGAGTCTTCATATCTCTTAGATGATATTTTGTCATTAACTTAGCAAGAATGATCGGATCCGTATTTTGTTCTTTAGCTTTCTTTATTATTTTGTCGTCTATGTCGGTGATATTTTGAAGATAAAAAACTTTTTTACCTAAAGACTTAAGATATTTAGCAAAAAAATCAAAAAAAATATAGGTTCTGGCGTGTCCTATGTGAGAATAATCATAAACAGTTGGACCACATACAAATAATCTGATGGCTTTATTTTTTGATTCAGATAGATATTTTTCTTTGTCAGATAGAGAGTCGTATATTTTTAATTCCATAAATTTATTTGATTTATGCTTTTTTGTTTGTATACTATTTATAGTACTTGAGAAGTTTCTTTTTCTCAACTTGGAGTGAATGAAGATGAGAAAAATCTGGACTTCTTTTCTTTCTCGAATTAGGAGTGAAATTCTAGCTCTTCTTCCTTGCCAGGACTGTTCTTTGAGGAACAATCACTGTGGAGGTTGTAGCTGTTGTCCTGACAATTGTTGAATTTCAAAATTTCCAAACGGAGAAACTCGAGATGAAGATCGTTGTTTTGTGTTTGGAGGAAAAGTGTAGTACGTGTATCTATGAAAGGCATTGTGGTCATTGTCATTGTTGTGCTAAACCACCACCGCCCAAGCCTAACTAGTTAGATACGGCGCCATTTCTTTGGGGTAAACCTAGAGAAGTCTGGCGCTTTTTTATTTGGAATTGGAATTGGAATATGTTACATTAAGCTAATGAAAAAAATATTATTAAGCGTTGGGCTATTGCTCGTTTTGGGAATTAGTACTTTTTATATTAAAAACAATATTAAAACCGATTCTGAGGTTTCTAAAAAAACCGAAGATTCTTGTGCTTGTACAATGAATTATAAGCCGGTGTGCGGAGTTGATGGGAAAACTTATTCCAATTCTTGCGCTGCGGGTTGCGCTAAGGTTGCGATTAAGTCAGAAGGAGAGTGTGTAGTTGCTAATATTCCCTTTATTAAAAAAGATTTTCGTTGCGGTCCTGGTTATTCTCCAGATAAAGATAGAGGATATGCTTGTGAAATAAATTATTCCGGAGAGGTGAATGTAAACGGTGATTTCTCGGCTTTTATAGATAAGGGGGCAGAGTCTGGGGTTTCGTTCTATGTCGATAAAGAATATCAAAATGTTTTGCCGCCTACTACCGAGTTTAATAGTGATGGGAGGGCCCTTGTCTTTCTTGTAGGTGATGAAAAACTTAGAGAAATGTTGGGAATAAATAAAAGTAATTATCCTAAGAGGTGTGCGAATATAAAAGGAAAAGCCAATATTAGAATATCTGGTTATTATAATGATAATGTTGATAGGGGATTTTCCACTGATAAATCGACTATAGCTAAAGTTAATAATGCTTCTGTTGCCAGTGTTGATTATGAAAAGATTATTGATTTAAACGGGGAAAAACTTTGTGCTAGCAGTGTTATGGGTTATTAAGTAATTGGTTAAAGGAAAAGTGTCAGATTTAAAAGTCTGGCGCTTTTTTGTTTTTGAGGGTTTTAAAGTAATATGTATGTATGCAGATATTCTTAATTATTTTGTCATTTTTGCTTTTGGCGGGGTTGGTTTTTATGGTTATTTTGTATTTAAAGAAAAAAGAAGAACCGGAACAAAAAGACGATCAGGGCTTATTAATGATTCAGTCCCAAATTTCAGAACTAGCAAATAGACTTGACTCTAGGCTTGATTCTAAATTAACGGAAAGCTCTAGAATGGTTCAGGGGCAATTTAGCGAGAGTTCAAGAATGATCAAAGAAATCACTCAAGAGTTAACCCGCGTTAATGAAGGGCAGAAGCAGGTGGTTAATTTTGCTGATCAATTGAAAAATCTACAGGATATTTTAAAGAATCCCAAGCAGAGGGGAATATTAGGAGAATATTATCTAGAAACTGTTTTGAAAAATGTTTTGCCGCCTGGATCTTATAAGATGCAGTATGAATTTAAAGATGGGGTAATTGTTGATGCGGTTGTCTTTGTGAAAGAAAAAATAATTCCGATTGATTCTAAATTTAGCTTAGAAAATTATAATCGTTGGCTTGAATCAAAATCTCAATCCGAAAAAGATAAATACGAATCTGCTTTTAGAGATGATTTAAAAACTAGGATTGATGAAACTTCTAAATACATAAAACCAGGAGAGGGAACAATGGAGTTTGCTTTTATGTTTATCCCTGCAGAGGCCGTTTATTATGATTTGCTGGTAAATAAAGTTGGCGCAAGTAAAGAAAGTGGAAGAGACATGATCCAATATGCTGGAGAGAAAAAAGTCTTAATTGTTTCTCCAACAACATTTCTGGCTTATCTACAGACTGTTTTGCAAGGACTCAAAGCGCTTCAGGTTGAGGAATCTGCAAAGCTTATTATTAAGAGAATAGAAGAATTGTCTCGACATTTAATTTCTTACGAAAGCTATATGAAGAAATTGGGTGGACATTTAGGAACGGCTGTTAATTCTTATAATTTTGCTTATAAAGAATTTACAAAGGTTGATAAGGATATTTTGCGCGTTACTGGAACTGCGATGGGAATTGAGCATGAAATTTTGAACATTCCAGAAGATCACGAGGATTAAATTATGGATAAGCAGTTTTACGAGGTTTTGTATGATACTAAATGGCATAAATTTGTTTATAGAGCCAGATTATTTAAATTTATTCCTTTTATAGATTTTGTATTGGGGGCTGGTTCTATGGCTTATGGAGAGGTTAAGGAGTCGTCTGACTTTGATTGTATTGTGGGAGTAAAACTGGGCAGGATTTTTACTGCCAGATTTTTTGCCGTTTTGGTTTTTGGAATGTTTGGTTATAGAAGAAGAAAAATGGATCATAAAGAGGAGGCAAAGGATAAAATTTGCTTAAATCATTTTGTGACAGAAAGATCTTATAAGCTTAGTCCTCCATATTTTGAATATTGGAAAAATCTTTATAGGAATTTAATTCCTGTTTTTGGAAGCGAGGGAAAAATCGCCAGTTTTTTTGAAGCGAATAGCAAATGGATGGGTGAGATAAATAAAATTAATTATGAAACTGATTTAAGATATATTTATAAGAAAGATTCTCGGATAAAATCTTTCTTTGAGTTTTTGCTTAGTGGATTTTTTGGAAATGTGATAGAAAAAATGTTAAGAAATTTACAGATCAAAAAAATTGAAAGGGGATTAAAAATTGAAGAAAAGTACGATCCGAGGATAATTTATTCTGATATTGAATTAGAGTTTCATCCGGACACTAGGAGAATACCGAAGATAGAATCAAGAATTTAGAATTTCGGTTTAATAAAAAAAGAGCAGCCGTTGGAGTTCCGGCTGCTGGATTGGACTTGCTAGAGAGAGATACTTCGGGGAAGAGGCTTCCTTCCGCGGATGCTGCGCATCAGTCTGTTAGTGTATTTCTTCCAGATGCTAAACATCCTTGCCTCTCGCCCAGTTCTCTTCATTCCCAAGTTTGTTCTCCGAGATTTTGTTTCCCAGGGACTATTTAATATATAGATGTTTTTTTGTTATTTTTCAAGTTTTGTTAGATAATTGGTTTATGAATTTATTAAAGGAAAATACAAAGGCGCCGGATTTTGAATTGATGGATCAGGAGGGGAAGGCGCATAAGCTTTCGGATTATAAAGGAAAATGGGTTTTGCTTTATTTTTATCCAAAGGATGATACTGCAGGATGCACAAAAGAAGCTTGTATGATTCGAGACTCTTGGGCGGAATTTAAAAATAAGAATGCCGTTGTATTGGGAGTGAGTGTTGATTCGGTGGAAAGTCATGATAAATTTCATAAGAAATATAAGTTGCCATTTACAATATTGGCCGATGAAGAAAAGAAGGTGGTTAATCAATATGGAGTTTGGGGAGAAAATAAATTTATGGGAAGAGTTTATCAGGGAACCAATAGGGTTTCGTATTTAATTAATCCATATCAAAAGATTGTTAAAGTCTATGAAAAAGTTAAGCCAGAGATTCACGCGGAGGAAGTGCTTAAAGACCTAGAAGTAAGACTTAAGAAATAAGAAGTATATAAAAAAACACTCTCGCTTGCGCGAGAGTGTTTTTTTAAACAGATTTTGGTCTGTGAAAAGAAAAATTAATATCTTCCTCTTCCCATTCCTCCACCCATTCCACCTCCCATTCTTCCGCCTCTTGATCCTCCGAATCCGCCTTCTGGGCGATCTTCTTTTGGTCTGGCTTCGTTAACGGTGATGTCTCTTCCTTCGAAGTTCTTTCCATTCATAGAATCTATGACTTTGTTAGCTTCTTCGTCAGAAGACATTTCGACGAATCCGAATCCCTTTGATCTGCCAGTCATCTTGTCGGTGATGACAGTCGCTGAAGAGACGGTGCCGAATGCGGAACACGCAGCCTTGAGACTGTTATCAGTCGTTTCCCAAGAGAGGTTTCCGAAATATAATCTTTTTGCCATTCTTTTTCGTAAAATATTTATAAATCGCATGAGCCGAACCATTAGGCCTGCACCTGTTTTGTATTAGGCAGACCTATTCACGCACTCCCTTAAATATTTACTGAAATAAGAAGGAAATGAACGTTCTCATACTCGGACACAAGTATAGCCGAATAGGTAGATTGTGTCAACAGGATAAATTAGATAAAATTAGAAGTTATTTAATTATGTTTTTTCTGTTTTTAAAGTATTCGATTACTCCAATAATAACTAAAACTATACCAACGAGTTTAATAATTCCGTTGAGAAATCAGAGAATTATTCCAATAAGAATTAAAATCTCCCAAGACAGTTTTTTCCTATTCATATATTATTTTAATTAAAGTTTACAGAAAAATTATACATTCCCATAGCGCATAATCCTGTTATTGTTGTGCCGGTTTTTTGGGGAGAAATATTTATGATAGTTTCTCCTGAAGCCGGAAGATTGGCCCTATAATTTAGGCTTGGAATATTTATAGCAGAAGAGCAATCAAATGTGCCTTTGGTAGTTATTTTTAAAATAGTGGCGATTTCAGCTTTGGCTATGGTTGTTCTTGGAAAATATCCACCTTTGGCATTTATGGTAATAATTTGTTCTCCATTAATTTCGCTTACATTATTTATGTTTTCGGAAGGGGAATTGTTATTATTTCTTCCAGCAATAAAAACCGACGAGGCGATGATTATGATAGCTATAATTATTGATGAGGTAGTTGTTTTCATTAGTTTTATTTTAACAGGTTTATTAGAAGCTGAAAATTGGCGGTATTAATCCTGCTCCGACGAGGCTATTTATTAAATTAAAAATTCCGAAGAAAATGATTACAAGCCCAGCAGCTTTAAAAAATATTCCAGATTGCGCCTTCTTATGGATTCCGAAAGAACTAAAGCTTAAAAGAGAAAGAACGGGGAGGGTTCCGAGTGCAAATACAAACATAATCATAGCTCCAGTCCAAAAACTGCCAGTTGTAAGGGTATATATCTGCATAGATTGTGTAAATCCACAAGGGAGAAAGAATGTGGCAACTCCAACTAAAAATGGTGTAAGAGTGTGGTTTATATTTTTGATATTGTGGGCGGACTTGCCTATAAAATTTGGAATTGTAGGCTGGATTTTTTTGATCCACGGGAAAATTTCTAAGAGATTTATGCCTAAAATTAAAAGCACTATAGCTATGATTAAGTTTAGGATAAAAGTTCCTGTTTGGCCAAGCTGGAAGACTGAACCTAGAGCGCCAATAACACCTCCAAGAAAAAAGAAAGAAATTAGTCTGCCGACGTGAAATAAAATTTGCGGACGGATTTTATCCCCCTCTTTAGCAAAATTTGCCGACATGGAAAGCACTAAACCGCCAACTACTGCCATGCAAGTAGAAACTGAAGCAATAAGTCCTATTAAAAAAGCGGTTCCATAGTTTACTTTTGAGGTCGTTATTAAATTAACGATGTTTAATTTTTGTAAAATAATGAAAAGAGCTATAAATCCTATGGCGATAGGCAGGGCAATTTTAAAATCTGACCACTTAATTAAATGTTTTTGTTTTTCTACTGATAGGGTATAGCCGTGAGGTTTTAATATTTCACTTAAATCTTTTGCGATATGTTCTGGAGTCTTATCTCCAAATTCCCCGGTAATCTCTACATTTAAATTTTCCAGCGAAGATTTTACTTTGGAAATTTCTGGAACTTCGCCGAGTTCGCTTTCGGTTAATATAACGCAAGAGTTGCAATGCATTCCCTTGACGTGAAATGTGTAGGTTTTCACCCCGTTAGAAGTTTTACCTTCTTCTGAATTGTGTGGTTGGTTAATTATCATTTTTTTAAAAACAAGTTTTCTTGAGCTTCTAACGGGGTCATATTTTTATAATTTTTTGGTTTTAAGTCTTAATGAATTACCTACGACCGATACGCTTGAGAGCGCCATAGCGAGCCCGGCAAAGACTGGGCTTAAGAGCCAACCGAAGACTGGGTACAGTAATCCTGCGGCAATTGGAATGCCTACTATGTTATAGATGAATGCCCAAAAGAGATTTTGTTTAATGCCGCGCATGGTAATTTTTGATAGGCGGATGGCTTTTACTAATTTTGATATATCCCCATGAAGTAGTGTAATGCCGGCCGTTTCTATGGCCACATCTGTTCCTGTTCCCATAGCAATACCAACATCTGCTTGGGCAAGAGCTGGAGCGTCGTTTATCCCGTCGCCCGCCATGGCGACAATGCGTCCTTGAGATTGCAGTTCTTTTATTTTATTTAATTTTTCATCAGGAAGAACCTCGGCCATCACGTCGTCAATGCCAATTTCTTTACCAATGGAAAGGGCGGTATTTTTATTATCGCCGGTCAGCATAACAACTTTAATTCCAAGCTTGTGAAGATTTTTTACGGCTTCAATGGCTTCTGGTTTTATAGCGTCTGAAACCATAATTATTCCAAGTAATTCATTTTTAGTTGCAAGAATAATTGGAGTTTTGCCTTGAGATGTTTCTTTTTCTATTTGTGCGATGTCTAAAGAAATTTTTAAATCAGATATGAGTTTTGTATTTCCGGCAAAATATTCTGTGTGATCAATTATTCCTTTAACTCCTTTGCCTTTAATAATTTCGAAATCAGATATATTTAAAGATTGAATATTTTTTGATTTAGCATATTCGGAAATTGCGTGGGCAATTGGATGTTCTGATTTTTTTTCTAATGTAACTAGAATAGAAATTATTTCTTCATCACTTAATTTTGCCTGCCCTGAGCCGAGCTGAAGGGATAGATTTTTAATACTGGTTAACTCTGGTTTGCCCTTAGTTATGGTTCCGGTTTTATCCATAACCACAGTATTTACTTCGTGAAGTTTTTCTAGTGTTGAAGCATCTTTAATTAAAATTCCTTCTTTGGCACCTTTTCCAACTCCAACAATGATGGCGGTCGGAGTTGCAAGCCCTAGTGCGCAAGGACAGGCGATTACTAAAATTCCTACAAAAGCCGTTAGTCCATAGGATATTGATTGTGATATGCCTAAAGTTTTCCATCCAAAAAATAGCCATAACCCAAAAGTTATAAAACTTAAGACTAAAACTATCGGCACGAATATGCTGGATATTTTATCTGCTAATGCCTGAATTGGAGCGCGACTTCCTTGAGCGTCTTCAACCATCTTTATGATTTGAGAAAGAAGAGTTTCTTTTCCGACTTTGGTTGCTTTGAAATTGAAAGATCCAGTGGTATTAATTGTTCCGGCCATTACCGTATCTCCTATCTTTTTTTCAACTGGCATCGATTCTCCTGTAATCATAGCTTCGTCTACAAAAGAAGATCCATCGCTAATAATCCCATCAACCGGTATTCTTGTCCCTGGCTTGATAATTAATAAATCACCATGCACAACTTCATTGATAGATATTTCTTGTTCTTTGTCGTTTCTTAATACTAAAGCAGTTTTTGCTTGAAGATTGAGGAGTTTTTCTATAGCATCGCCTGTTTTTATTTTTGCACGGCTTTCTAAATATTTTCCTAGAGTAATAAATGTAATCACAACAATTGTGACGTCGTAGTAGGTATTATTTACGTTTATAAATGGTTGAAGCGTTTCTTCAAAAGCGGTAACTATAAAACTATATAAATAGGCGACAGAGGTACCTAGGCCTATTAAGGTGTCCATATTTGCTTTGCCGTAGCGTAAAAAGCGATACAGGCCCAAAAGATATGGTTTACCTATTATAAATAATGTATAGGTGGCAAAAATTGGAAGAAGGTGATGGAAAAATTCTTCCCAAACGAATGGCATTTCTGAAACAGCTTTAAATTGTGCCAATATGTCCCAGCCCATAATAAAAATACTGATTATGGCTAGGGGAATGGCTGTCATAACCTTTTTTTTCATATCAGCAATTTCAGCAAGTTTTTCTTTCTTGGATTGGTTTAGTCCTAAATGGGCAGAGTGTTCGCTTTCGGACATACCCATTTCTTGAGCGGTTGGTTTATTTGAAGTTTCTTCACTTAAGGTTTCTAAAGAATAGCCAAGATGATTTATCTTTTTAGAAAATTCTTCTAAGTTTGTTTTTGATTCGTTAAAAGAGATTTTAGCTTTTTCCGTGCTGTAATTAACCTCTACAGACTCAACTCCTTCTGTTTTTTTTAAGGATTTTTCAATAATTGATGAACAAGATGCGCAATGCATTCCTTTTACTTTAAAGGTTTCTTTTTTCATATTATTTATTTTCTTTTAAGTTTGTAGACTTTTAAAATTTCTTTTTTGGCTTGATCGGTTTTTCCAGATTTAATTTGTTCAACGATACATCCACCTAAATGATTTTCTAATAATAAATCTTCAATATTTGATAATCCCTGTTTAACGTCCGAGGTTTGAGTAATTACATCTATACAATATGTATTATTTTCAAGCATATTCGTGCCGATAGTTTTTCGGCGGGTTTTTGATGTGTTGCTTCGTCAATGCTTTCTCGGCGTTGTTGTTCGTGTTCCACCTCCTCTGAGGTATGGAGTTTCGGATCTTTCTGATGCAGAAATTGTTCTCCTTTAAAGTTCATATAATTTATTCTA
>SIBX01000014.1 GCA_009694925.1 Minisyncoccota bacterium | reverse complement strand
CGTTGCGAACTGCCACATATTTGACCTTTCTACACTCGAAACATTCCTCGTGCTTGGAAGGGTCTTTGCAACGACAGCTCGAACAGATGGCTTTGCCGGTTTTACGATTTTTGTGGACAATCTTATTTTGTCTGCAGACATCGCAAATGCCCTTCATGGTCACACCTCCTTTCAGTTTTTGGATTTTGGAAAGAGTAAATTCAGATCACCCGATCTGAATTTCAGAATTCTATACTATTATTCTATAAGTGTCAAGCCTAGTGTGTAAAAAGTCAGATTGTGGTGCCCTCGCGAGGAATCGAACCTCGATTTAAGGTTTAGGAAACCCGTGTCCTATCCGTTGAACGACGAGGGCAATATTCAGCTAGTAAATTGAGTTAATATCAATATTTAGCTATATTTAAAATGCCATAAATTGATTAATTTTGGAAGCGTGCCAGAGAGGCCGAATGGGTCGCACTCGAAATGCGATAAACCCGAAAGGGTTTCGGAGGTTCGAATCCTCCCGCTTCCGCCGGTCTTTCTCTAAGGGTAAAATGCCCTTAGAGAAAATTTCGATGAATTGTGAGGAGGTTTCGAAAGCCGGAGCGCGACGGCGCGAGGCAGGGTCGTGGGTTTTTCTAGCAAGAAAAAACCTATGACCGAATCCTCCCGCTTCCGCTTATCTTTTCATTTTTCTAGTTACTTGTTTTTGAGTTCTTTAGTTATATATTAAATAATATAATGGAAAAAAGAATTCGTGCTGTGGCGGTTATTTTAAATGGCGATAACATTGCCTTACTTCACCAAATAAAAAATGGAAAAGAATATTATGTTTTTCCTGGTGGTGGCGTTGAAGTTGGAGAAAGCGTAGAGGAGGCGGTATTGAGAGAGGCAATAGAAGAAACTTCTTTAACTGTAAAAATAGAAAAATTTCTTTACCATTATTCATACGACGATAATACGGAAAATATTTTTTATCTTTGTAGATATGTCTCTGGAATTTTAAAACTAGGAGAAGCTAATGAGGCAGAGGGAATGAGAAGAAACAGACAAAATTTTTATGAGCCAGTTTGGATTCCTATAAAAGAGCTGTCGAAGACCTTAGTTTATCCACTTGAAGCAAGAGATTGGTTTTTAGAAGATATTGCTAATAACTTTGAAAATGCCAGACATGAGATTAGACTAAAGAAGTCAGAATTAAGATTGAGTTTTTAAAAGATATGGAAATACAAAAACAGATTTTAAAAATAGGCGACACAGTGCCTGATTTGGAATTAAAGGCTTATTACAAAGATGAGGAAATTATTTTAAAAACAAAAACCTATAAGGAAAAATGGTTGGTGTTTTTCTTTTATCCGGCAGATTTCACTTTTATTTGCCCAACCGAACTCGAGGAGTTGGCTTTAATGTATAAAGATTTTCAAAAAGAAGGCGCGGAAATTTTATCTGTAAGTACAGATACGGTTTTTGTGCATAAAGCTTGGCATGATAATTCTGAGGCGATTAAAAAGATAAAATTTCCGATGATTTCGGATGCGACGGGAAGGCTTTGCAAGCTTTTCGGAACTTATATTGAAGATGAGGGATTGTCTCTTAGGGGATCTTTTATAGTTGATCCAGACCGAAAACTTGTGGCTATGGAGATTAGCGATAACTCTATCGGCAGGAGTGGACGTGAACTTTTAAGAAAATTAAGAGCTGCTAAATTTGTAAAAGAGCATGACGGAATCAGGGTTTGTCCTGCAAGCTGGGAGCCAGGTGGCAAGACATTAGAACCGGGGATGGATTTGGTGGGAAAGATATAAAGATAGCCTTATTGATTCATTTCTTGCTTTAATTGAATTTTTTCTAAAATTGATTAATAATAGAGTGAATCTTTTGGGCCTATAGTAAAATGGTATTACATCTCCATGGCATGGAGGAGGTAGGAGTTCGATTCTCCTTAGGTCCACAATTCAAAAATAAAATCGCAAAAAAAGACGTTCACCCTACACTATGGCAAGGCAAACGTCTTTTGGAAAATTCATTATCCCCTCCTCTTCTTTATCACTTCGTCCGTGATCCTATCCAACCAACCAATAAATCTCGGCCTTGGACTCTGAAGCTCCATATTAGAAACAACTCCTCCATCCGGATACAGAAGCGAATGATTCACCCAAGTTCCAAAGAACCAATCTGGGATTGGTAATCCGAAAAATCCAGAGATTGCTTCGTTACACAAAATATCTGCATGATGACGAAGATGAAACGCATACACCAATCTCCAGAATCCGCCGAAACGGCGATGGTTTAATAGCCGATTCCAACTACTGAGAGGAAAATGTTCCAAGGCATGAATTATTTCATAGAGAGAGATAGACCAAGCCAGAGCCAGAAATCCTCCAAGGAATATCGGAGAGTCCGGCATCTGCCACTGTATTAACACAAGAAACGGCGTGAATATGAGTCCGAAAACCAAGAATGAATACCAAGGGAAAAAGGATGCTCTGTATTGAGACGCATCCACAATTGGATATTTATTCTCAATAATCAGATTACCGGCAATATCTCTTTTATGAATAATTCTTGTCAGTCCATGATGGATTGTATGCTGTCTCCAGAAATATGAAAGAAATGGCACCAAGGGCGCGTGCAAAACATATCTATGAAACACATACTCCATGAATGCATTTATCATGTGAGTGACGAGAAAAACAAGAGTCAGACTTACGAAGCTGGTATTAACTTGCACTTTCCAAATTGCAGGAGCAATGATAAAAAGTGCCAGCAAGAAACCAGCAAGAGAAATAAGTATCGTGAAAGAAAACACCACCACCGAGAATTTAGGCTCGGCGCTCTTCGTATGCCCCATTCGCCTCTCCTTTCTGCCAGTTGGCAAAATGCGTAACAAGAAGTTTTTTACAATGTACTGATATTAAGTATATCACCTGTATAAAAAATCTCCCCAATAAAATGGGGAGATTTTTTAATATATATCTTATATTTTCAAACTAGCAACGGTCGGAATATCAGATGAAATTCCAGAAACCGGAGAAGTCTTTCTGCGCTTGAAATATATCCAAAGTCCAATAAATAAAACTATAAAAATATAAAGAAATGGATTTTTTAAGAAATCTAAATTTCCAGTAAATGCGCCAGCTGAAGACAAATTATCATCAAAAGCAAAAGCTAACTCATTAGAAATTACTTTTTTATTTCCATCCTTAGACACAACTCTTAAATAATAAGTTTTATTTTCTCCAAGACCATTAATCTTAATTGAATGGGCTTTGTTTAAGTCAGAATTTTCCATAGTCGCATAATCATAGGTAAAATTTTTAGTCTTATTAGCTTCAGAATCTAAATCATAAATAACTCTTTCCGTAGAAGCATTATTTGTTTTCCAAGAAACAATTACTCCATCTCCACTTTTCTTAACTTGTATGTCCGATACTAAAAGCTCAGCTTCATCTTTTTTAGTCTTAGCTTCAGTACTTGATTCTGATTTTGTCTTAGATCCAAAATTAAAGATTTCAGAGCTTGCACTTGCTTTACTCTTTCTTGAATTTGAATTATTAAAAATCCCGAAAATATCATATTGATCCACAGCTCTATTGCCGGAATTAATAGCTAAAGATTCTGGCAAAGGATTTGGAGTTGAGACAACTACTATAATATTTTTGTATGCCCAATCGGCTCCATCAAAAACGGTAAAGGTAAGACTATTATTTCCCAATTGATATGCTTTAGGAATCCAAGCAAATTGCTTTCTTGCAGGATCAAAATAGGCGCCGGCAGGACCTTGTGTCATGACATAAGTTAATTCATCTCCGTCAGCATCATGAGCGCTTATATTAAAAGTTATAATTTCACCATAAAAACCCGCTTTATTAGCGATAGAATTCCAAACCGGAGCGCTATTAGTCTCGCTCGCAAAAGCAAAAGAATTTAAAGACAATGATATTCCCCAAAAGATCAAAATAGCTATATATGTATATAATTTATTCATACCTCTATTATAGCATACTATATATTATATTGTCAATAGAGCCATATAAACGCAAAAACAAGGGAATTTAATCAAAAAAAAAGCCACCTCGGAATAGCGTACTAACTTCCGAGGTGACTGCGAAACAATGGGAAACGAACCGTACCCCACTTCTTACATAAGCTCCTTCCCTAGAGTTTTATGGGGCTGCTAATGGAGCAACAAAAACAATAATATCAAAACAAAAAACAGGCATCAATGTTGCCTGTTAATAAATTAAAAGACACTTATTTATTTAAAAATGCAATAAAGTAGGGTGCGAGAATCTATAGTGTATGTTTTTAAAATTAACTATATCTAAAATAATTAAAGGATATTAATTTAAGTAATTAACATTTAATAAATAAATCAAGTATAATTAGATTAAACATGAAAAAATCTTCCCCCATTATTGATACAATAAAAAAAGTTATGCCCGCGGTAGTCTCAATCGCCATTTCCAAACACCTCGAAGACATTGAGAAGGACATTCCTCCAGAACTTGCGCCACTCATGCCAAAAAGCAATGGTCACATACAGATTCCAGATGACATGTTAGATGAAAAAGGTATGATAAAAATCGGCGGAGGATCAGGTTTCTTTGTTGATCCCACAGGAATAATCATCACCAATAAACACGTCATATCAGATTCAAAAGCAGAATACACAATTATTACAACCTCCGGCGAAAAACATAAAGCAGAGATTCTTGCCCGCGACCCAATAGACGATATAGCCATAATTAAAATCTCTGACAAAGTTGGAAATTTTCCATTTATAAAACTGGGAGATTCCTCAAATATAGAGCTCGGAGAAGAAGTTTTGGCTGTTGGAAACGCCCTGGGATTATTTAAAAACACAGTCTCGTCAGGAATTATTTCTGGACTTTCCAGATCAATCAAAGCTGCTTCTGAAATAGATTCCAAACCTCAAATGCAGGAATTAAGAGGATTGCTTCAGACAGATGCCGCCATTAATCCTGGAAACTCTGGCGGACCATTAGTAAATCTCGAAGGAGAAGTTATCGGAATAAATTCTGCCATTGTCTTTGGCGCCCAAAATCTTGGTTTTGCCATTCCTATTAACTGTGTAAAAAGAGATTTAAGCGATCTCAAAAAATATGGACGAATAAAACGCCCGCTTTTAGGATTTAGATATTTAATGCTGAACGAACACTTAAAAGAGAAAATGAAGCTCCCAATTTCAACCGGAGCCATCATCTTTGGCCAAGCACCATATTCAGAAGCCATTATTAAAAACGGCCCAGCCGATAAAGCCAAGCTCAAAGAAAGAGATATTGTTCTTGCTATAAATGGATTCCCCATTACTGAAGACAAAAACATTCAAGATTTTCTAGAAGAAATGAATGTTGGCGAAAAGATTATCTTAAAAGTTATGCGCGACAAAAAAACCTTTGAAGCCAAAGTATTTCTAGAAGAAAGAAAATAAAAAAATCCATCCTTAATGGATGGATTTTTTTTAAATCACAAAATTAATCAATCTATCTTTTATGAAAATGACTTTCTTTATTTCTTTTCCGTCTATTGCCTTCTTTACACCTTCTAAATCTAAAACCTGCTTTTTCAATTTTTCTTCAGAAACTCCAATATCAACAGAAATAGTCCCTCTAATTTTTCCATTAACCTGAATAACGATTTCAACGGTCTTATCTCCTACTAATTTTTCATCATATTCTGGCCAAGCTTCTTGATGTATAAATTTTATTTTCTTGCTCTTTTTAATGGAAGTTTTCTGCCAAAGTTCTTCTGTAATATGTGGAGCAAAAGGAGCTAAAATTAATAAAAACTTTTTCCACAAATTTACGCTTAATTCTTTCTTTTCGTAAAAAGAATTTATAAGTATCATCATAGATGAAACTGCAGTATTAAAAGCCATTTTTTCTACATCATCGGAAACTTTTTTAATAGTAGCATTAACTAATACAGATAATTCTTTATCATCAGAAACACCAGAGGAGACCATTTCTGTTCCAAAATTCCAGACTCTTTCCAAAAAACGATATGGTCCCAAGATTCCACTCACTTCCCACACCTTTGCCTGATTAAATGGGCCCATAAACATCTCATAAAGCCTCAAGGCATCTGCTCCAAACTCCGAAGACACAACATCTGGATTAACAACGTTTCCCTTAGATTTAGACATTTTTACGCCGCCTTTGCCCAATATCAATCCCTGCGCAGTTCTTTTTTGAAAAGGCTCTGGATTTGAAACAAGTTTTTCATCAAATAAAAAATTATTCCAAAACCTTGAATATAGGAGATGTAGGGTAACATGCTCCATTCCTCCGTTATACCAATCAACCGGCAACCAATAATCAAGTTTTTTCTTATTCCAAAAACTACCCTTCTTTTTATATGCCAAAGACCCACCCAATGCATACGCCAAAAAATACCAAGAAGATCCAGCCCAATTTGGCATAGTATCAGTTTCCCTTCTGGCTTTTCCTCCACATTTGGGACATTTTATCCAAATCCAGTTTTTTGCTTCAGCCAGTGGAGATTCGCCATCTTCTCCCGGTTTAAACTTTTTCAAACTAGGAAGAACAACTGGAAGATTTTTCTCTGGGATAGCCACCCATCCAGGATTTAATTTTTCACCCTCGCTCCAGTTCTTTTTAGGGTCAATGCCAAAACTTTTAACATTTGCAGAACAAACATCGCAATACGCCAAGGGTATTGGCTCTCCCCAATATCTCTGTCTAGAGAAAACCCAATCTCTTAGTTTATATTTAATTTCTTTTCTTCCATTTAAAGAATAAGCAATCTCCCACCTCTTTTCACTTGAAAGTAAGTCAGTAAATTCTCCAGAATTTATAAGTTTTCCATCTTCAAGATATGGCTCAAGAATATTTCCCCAACCCATAAATTCCTGTTTTATTCCCAACATTAGGCCATAGTTGCGCGCATTTTTTGCCAATTCACCATCGCTCCAATCAAATATTTTATTCTCGCCAGAATCTGAATGAAATAAAATTTGCTTTACGTCGCCATCGCTCCACAAAACAGCGGAATGATCGTTAAAGTTATTTTTTGCCAATTCAAAAATATCCTTAACTTCATTGCTGACAATTTCAAAAATATCTTCTTTATTATTTAAATCTCTAAAATTCCACTTCTTTTTTACCTCAGAAATAAAAGATTCTTTAAAAGACTTTAAACTTCCGAAAATCCTAGCATCTTTAAATTCCACCACTTTCTTAATTTGTAAATTAAATTTATTGGCAAATTTAAAATCTCGCTCATCATGAGCCGGCACAGCCATAATGGCTCCTGTTCCATAATTAGCCAAAACATAATCAGAAATAAATATTGGTATATTTTCTTTTGTGGCTGGATTAATTGCAAAAACACCCCTAAGCTCAACGCCCGTTTTATCTTTGTCAGATTTCAACCTATCTTCTTCTGTTTTCTTAGATGTTCTTAAAACATATTCCTCAATCTCTCCAAAATTTGAAATTTGATTTTTAAGATTTGATATCAATACATGCTCCGGTGCCAAAACAAGATAAGTAGCTCCAAATATAGTATCTGGTCTAGTAGTAAAAACTTTTACTTTAAAATCAGAATTTGAAATAGAAAAATCCAATAGGGCCCCTTCTGATTTACCTATCCAATTAATTTGGCTAGTTTTAATCTCCTGCAAAAAATCCAGATCTTTTAATCCAGCAAGTAATTTATCTGCATAATTAGTTATTTTAAGCATCCATTGCTCTTTTTCTCTTTGAGTCACTTCCCCTCCACATCTTTCACATCTTCCGTTTACCACCTCTTCATTAGCAAGAGCAGTTTTACAAGACAAACACCAATTTACATTTGCCTTAGCCCTATAAGCCAAACCTTTTTCAAAAAATCTTAAAAATAATTGTTGTGTCCATTTATAATAATCTGGATCAGTTGTATCAACCAGCCTAGACCAATCAAAAGAAAAACCCAATGACCTCATTTGTTTTTCATAGTTTTTCGCATTTATCCTAGTTGTTTTAGCAGGATGGATGTTTGTTTTTATTGCATAGTTTTCTGCAGGCAAACCAAAAGCATCCCAACCCATTGGAAAAAGAACATTATAACCCTCCATTCTTCTTTTTCTTGCAACAATATCCATGGCCGTATAGCTCTCAACGTGGCCAACGTGCAGACCATCTGCAGATGGATAAGGAAACTCAACTAAGGCAAAATATTTTTTCTTATTAGAAAAATCTTTTGCTTTGTAAATTTGGGCCTTTTCCCATTCTTTTTGCCATTTACCTTCTATTTTTTTAAAATCGTATTTCATCTAAATATTAAAGATTCTTTTTACGTTCTGGCCAACAATTCCAATAACTTCATCATAACTAATGCCTTTTAATTCTGCAATTTTTTTATAAGTTTCCAAAATAAAAGCCGGCTCATTTCTTTTCCCTCTATTTGACATAGGTGCAACATAAGGAGCATCTGTCTCTATTAAAATCCTATCTATTGGTATGCTTCTTATAACTTCGTCATAATCGTGACTGAAAGTAATAACTCCCCCGAAAGTAAAATTAGCTCCAAATTCAACCAATTTTTGCGTAATCTCAATTCCTCCAACATAAAAATGAAAAATAACCGACAAAGAAAATTTGGTTTTTTTAAGAATATCTAGAGAATCCAAATAAGCATCCGAGGACTTATTGGAGGGTCGCGAATGAATCATTAGAGGCTTTCTTGCAATCTCAGCAATTTCAATTTGTTGAATAAAAACTTCTTTTTGATTTTCTTGTTCAGTATTGGCTAAAATTTTATCTTTTGATGACCTATAATAATCCAAACCACATTCTCCTATTGCTATTACTTCTTTTTCTGCAGCTAATTTATTAAAATCTTGATAATTAAAAACTTCTTTTTGATTTTCTCCTTGTTCATTTTTGTCATGATGCCAATTTTCCGACAAATGGTTTGGATGAAAACCAATGGTTGCAAAAATAATATTTGGATATTTTTTAGCTAGATTTATCGCCTCAATAGATGTGGATTTTTGAGTTCCAACTGCAATCATTTTTATACCACTATCTATAGCTCTCTCAATAACTGCTTCTCTGTCTGTTGCGTATGCCGGAAATTGTATATGACAATGTGAATCAAAAATATGGTTTTCCATTTTTATTTATCTATTTCTTATATACCCTAAACCCTATTGGCTAGTGGCTAACTATTAATTTTAGGAAATAAGTTTTCTATCTTTTTTGAAAATATATTTTTACCATCAAATTTTAAAGAATCTCTAATCTTAGAAGCTGTCTCTGGAATAAATACATCCAATGCGCGAGATATCTCATAGAGCATAAATCCTAAGTTACCAAGTAAAAACTCTCTTCTTTCTTGAGTAAGATCCTTACTCCAGGGCTTATTATTATTAACATAAGCATCGCCATACGATATCAATCCCCAAAGAGAATTAATGGCTTCGGCTATTTTAAAGTTAAGTAAATAATCTGCCATTTCCAAAATCGTCTTATCAAGAAAAGCATGTAATTCAATGTCTAGATTCTTTTGATTAAATTTATCAAAAGCAATTTGTCCATTTTTTTCTATCAGAGTCGAAACCCTGGCAGCAAAATTTCCCAAACCATTAGCTAAATCAGAATTATACTTTTCTTCAAAAAGCTTTATAGAAAAATTACTATCTGAATAATGGGCACCTTCTTTTAAAAAAAAATATCTAATAGGATCTTTCCCGTATTTATTTAATAAATCAAATGGATTTACATAATTTCCTAAGGTCTTAGACATTTTTTGTCCATTTTCGTCATTAATAAATCCATGCACAAAAACAGTGTCTGGCAATTCTATTCCAGCCGACAAAAGCATCGCCGGCCAATAAACGCTATGAAATCTATTTATATCTTTGCCGACTATATGAATCTTATATCCATTTTTCCAAAACCTTTCGAAATTTAGATCATCACTAGCATACCCTAAGGCGTTAATATAATTAGACAGAGCATCGAACCAAACATACATAATCTGATCTTCGCTTCCAGGGACTTTTATTCCCCAATTTTTAGCTCTGATAGATGATCTGGAAATACTAAAATCTTCCAAGCCCATTTTTATAAACTGGGTTATTTCATTTTTTTTCTCATCTGGTATGATTCTTAGTTTTCCAGATTCTATAAGACTTAAAAGTTTTTCTTGGTAATTAGAAAGCTTAAAAAAATAATTTTCTTCGCTTACTTTTTGTAATGGCTTTCCTGGATGGAGTTCGCAAAAATCATCTTTTAGTTCTTTCTGTGTTTTAAAAGATTCGCATCCAACACAATACAACCCTTCATATTTTTTCTTATATATATCAGCCGAGCATGCATTCCATAATTTTTGGGCACCCAACTTATGCCTTTCATCTTTTGATGTTCTTATAAAATCATTATTAGAAATATCAAATTTCTCCATCAACTCTATGAATTTTTTTGCATTTAAATCTACAAATTCCTGAGTTTTCATACCAGATTTTTCTGCCGATTGGACGTTCTTTAGGGCATTATCGTCCGTTCCGGTCAAAAAATAGACTTCACTTCCCAAACTCCTTCTAAAACGAGAAATAACATCTGCCTCCAAAGCCTCCAATAAAAAGCCGATGTGCGGCTCTGCATTAACATACGGTATTGAAGTTGATATAAAAAATGCTTTCATCTGATTTTTAAAGTCTACACAAAAACTAAAATAAAATCACGCCTATTTAATAAATATTAAAAAATAGCTTTTTAATAGAATTAGATATTGGAGATCTTATTTTTAGATCCCAATAGATTGCTTATGAGTTCTTGAAAAAGTACGGCAATCGGTACAGAAAGAATAATGCCAATAATTCCAAAAACACTACCTCCTATAAGGAGCGAAGTTAAAACAACGGCAGGATTTAGAGAAGTTGTGCGCTTATTAACCAGTGGGATAAATACCTGATTTTCTAATTGCTGTATTACTAGGAAAAGCAATAAAACATATATAGCTAAATTAACAGAAGTCTCAAGCCCAACCGCAAATGCAAAAACTCCAGTTAAAACAGGACCAACATAAGGAATAAGTTCTAAAATTCCGCCCAATATTCCCAAAATTAAAGCATATTTAACTCCTAAAATAGAAAGTCCTATAAAGATGGCCAAGGCAACAAGCAAACTCAAAAACATCTGACCGGCAAGCCATCTGCCAATTTTCTTTTCAATTTTTCCATATACTAATGAAATTTTATCCTCATGAGAAGATGGCAATATTGCCAATAAAAAATTCTGAACTCCACCCCTATCAAGAGTAAGATAGAAAGACAATCCAAAAATTGCAAAAACAGAAAACACTCCTCCAACAAATCTGGTTGCTATATCAATAAGAGAAACATTTCCAGAGAAAAGAAGATCTGCTAGCTTGCTGAATGTTTCGCTTAAATTTAAAACGGCTCCCTGAACCTCGTTGATTCCAGTAAGCGGACTTAAAAATTTATTAGCATTAGACAATAAACTTGTTAATTCCTGAAGCGCAATTGGAGCTAGTATATAAATAAAAAGTCCTATGCAGAAAAAAGTCACAAAATATAAAGTTAAAGCTCCTAGTATCCTGGGTATTCTTTTTTTCTCTAAAAATGAAACTATCGGATCAAAAGCAGTGGAAATTACAACTGCCAAAACTAAAGCCACCACAACATCCTTAGCTAAATAAAGTATCCAAGACAAAACAACCATAAAAAAAATCTTCCATAAAAATTCCCAACTTATATTTAATTTATGTTCCATTTAAATTTATTTATTCAACAAAGCATTAAGCATTGCTCTTGTTAAAGGACCAGCCCTCCCAACCGGAGACAAACCCTTGGCCACCTGAAATGCCTTTAATGCATCCTCTGTCTTCTTGCCAAAATATCCCCTAGACGAAGTAGCCGATAAGTATCCTGCACCAACCAAGACTTCTTGCAACTTAGAAACTGCTTCTCCTGTGTCGGTTAGTTTTAATATAGAAATAAATTGGAAACTACTTTTTACTACAGGATTAGAAACCTGATCGCTAACCTCATTTAAAACAGATGAAGAATTATTATTTAATAATTTTGGCCATCTAAACCCTACCAATTGTTTTACAGATTCATTTCCATCCTCTCCGGTTATTTTAATTTCAACAGAATATAATTGACTCTCTTTTAGATTTGAACCTTTTAAGATGTCACTTAAATTATAAGATGTTACGGTTTTAAAATTAGAATCTGTTGCCACCACCCGATCTTCATAAGTAATCACAGATCTTGATGGCTTAGAAGTAGTAAAATCTAGAAATACAGCATTATTAATGAGATTTACATTAGAACTAACTATTGAAAGTAGCGCCTCTGGAGTTGTTATAGCGATAGGAGAAGTAGTTGTACTCGAAGATCCTCCAGCATCAGCAGAGGAAAACCAATAATAATAAGAACTAGAATTTGAAAGATTTTCTTTATCTAAATAATTTACCACAGAAGATAGTGGTGTAGAACTTATAAAAGTTTTAAATATACACGCCGATGAATGCACTGGGCTAGAACATCTTTCAACAGTATAAACAGGAGCCTTTAATATAATAAATTGATTAAGATTAGAATCAAATGTAGAAACACCTATTCTGTTTAATCGATCTACTAAGGTTATGGAAACTTGAGGAGATCCATCGCTTCCATTTAAGGAACGCGCTATATCAAGATACACCACGGGTCTATTTCCAACCTGAGTTACCGTAACCGCACCACCCGAAGCACTGCTACCTGAACTCCCAGACTCCACTCCGCCACCAGCTCCGCCACCAGCTCCGCCACCGCCACCTCCAGACTGCTGGCAACCAACACAAAAGCCGGCCAAATAGTTAGTTAAAGAAATCAAAGACTCTCCTTTTTTAACAGACAAAGAATCTTTAGCGCTTTGCCAAACTAAAATATTAGGATTCCAATAAAATAATTCTAAATTACTAGAAGACAATTTATTTTTAATAGGAGTAAGAGGAATTTTAAGAACAGCCCCTTTGGGTAAAGAAGAAATCTTTTTGCCGATTCTTTCACTTAAAATTTCAACATTATATATATTACTTCCCGAATCAAAACCAAAGAAAGACACAACTCTAGACGAAGAAATCTTTAAATTATAAGTCCCTTCTGGCAGACTTCTCTCTGGAATAAATATAGACATTCCATCATCAAGCGCCAAACTAACAGAATTAGAAGAATAAAAATTAATTGATTTTTCTTTTAGACCTTGAAATGAATTTTTTAACACCAAATCTTGAGAAATATCAGAACTAGAAACGCTGATAACAATATCATCACTTTCCAAAGAAACTAATTCGCTATTTCTCACTGCTTTAATGTGCCAAATTCCTTTTTTTAAAGAAATAGAATAATTACCACTCTTACTTGTTTTTTTAGGAGTAATTCTAAGTCCGCTCTCCGAATACGCATAAATAGTTGCCACTCCTTCTGGAGTTACAAGCCCAGAAATAGTTTTTTCATCTGAATTAACTGGTAAAATAAGGCCGATATCTAACAACTGACTTTTTTTAAGATTAAGACTGCTATTTGTAGAAGAATTATTAAAAGAAGGATTACTAAAAACATTCAATATTTTATTTCCAGAATTAGTAAAAAATCTAAAAAAACCACCCTTATCAGAAACTTTTGAATAAACATCTCCTGTATTTGCATCTATTAAATCTATCGCCATTTCAGGACTATTTCCGGAAGAATCCGTAACTTTACCCGAAATTATCCCATCGGCAGTTTTTAAAAAAATATCTTGACTAATTTCTGAGCCCAAACTTATCCTTACATAATTTCCAATCTTAGATTTTAAATATCCCGAGTTTTCCTTTAAATCCATTCCAATAAACCATTCTCCGTTAGGAATATTTTTTATTAAGTAACTACCATCATCTTCCAAGCTACCCTCATATATACCAGCTTCATTAAAAGCAAAAACTTTTGCTGAATAATTTTCAGTCAACTTTTTAATCATCCTCCCCTTTTCATCTAAAACATTACCCTTAATTAATCCGTATTGAGAAACTTGAGCCTGAGTCTTTAAAGAGAAAGAGGCCAGCAAAAACAATCCTAAAAATAAAAATTCAATTTTTTTTAATAAACTCATAGATTTATTCCCTAATTAATATAATAAATGGCAAAATGCCTTAATTAAATTATAACACAACTAAATCAAGAAAAAATCACGAGAATCACACAAACAAAGAAACTATATTTTTAATATATTCTTTAAAGAAGTTCCATCTTTTACTGGTCCGATTAAAGATAAATTGAGTTTTTCGTTTTGAAATATAAACTTAGCTACTTCTAAAATTTCTGAAGCTTTAACTTTTTTAATTTTTGCAATTATCTCTTCTGGAGTTAATATTTTTTCTCTAGAAACTTCCTGTCCACCATAGTAATTAGCCAGGGAATCAGATCCCTCAAGGCCAAGCAAAAATCTTCCTGTTAAATGATCTTTAGATCTCTTTAAATCTTTTTCTGAAACCAGTTTAGATTTTAACTTTATAAATTCCTCCAAGATTGCAGACACAACCAGCTCCAGCTTGGAATTTTCCACCCCAGCGGCCACCGAAAGAAAGCCGTGATCTGTAAAAAGATCAATAGAACTCCTGACATAATAAGCCGCCCCCATTTTATCCCTTATCTTTTGAAATAATATAGAACTCATTCCCCCGCCTAAAATATCAGACAAAACGTCTAACGCGTATTTTCGCTTGTCATACATATCAAATGCGCGAACTCCAACAATTAAATGGCTTTGATCCGATTCTTTAAACTGAATTTTAATCTCCGGATTTTTTTGACTCTCAACAACTTTCAATTTCCCGCCCTTTTCTCCTTTTTTCAAAGATTTAAAATTCTTCTTAATCAAACCCAAAAATTCTTTTTCTTTAAAATTACCAGCAACAACAACTGTGGTTGATTGACCGACATAGTGAAGATTTCTATATTTAACAAAATTCTCTTTATTTAAAATTCTAATGATCTCCTTATTGCCTCCAATGTCCCATCCAGCCGGCTGATCGCCATATAGAAGCTGAGTAAACAAATCACCCACTTTCCTCATTGGCGTGTCTTCGTACATATTCAATTCCTCAATAATTACTCCTTTTTCTTTTTCGATTTCCTTCTCATCAAAAACCGGATTTAAATACATATCGGCAATCAAATCTAGCGCTTGCTTTGCCTTATGTGGCTGAACCTTGGCGTAATATCCAGTCCATTCGTGCGAAGTAAAAGCATTATACTCCGCCCCCATTCCATCAAGTTCTCCCGAAATATCCATCGCCGTCGGCCTCTTAGTAGTTCCCTTAAAGCACATATGCTCCAAAAAATGCGAGAGTCCGCTGATATTTTTTGTTTCATATTTTGACCCAGCTTCAACCAAGACCAATACAGTAGTAGCCAAACTCTGCTTGTTTGGAGTTAAAATAACTCGCATTCCATTTTCTAAAACTATTCTTGTAAAATTTTTCTTCATAATAATTATTCCAAGCTTTTACTAATAAAACTTTCCAGCTCGCCAATTTTAATTCTTTCCTGTTTTGCGCTATCCCTTTCGCGAACTGTCACCGAAGTATCTGTCAGAGAATCAAAGTCCACCGTTATACAATATGGAGTTCCAATTTCATCTTGAGAATAATATCTCTTGCCGATATTTCCTCTGTCGTCCCAAGCAACATTGAATTTCTTTTTTAAATCCAAATATACTTTTCTAGCCAATTCCACTAATTCTGGTTTATTTCTTAAAAGCGGAAAAACTGCCGCCTTAAATGGCGCCAGTTTTGGCTTCAATTTCAAAACCAATCTTTCTCCATCAGAATCATCATAAGCACTGCATAAAACCGCCAAAAGAGTCCTATCAACTCCAAGCGATGGCTCTATCACGTGCGGGATAAAAGGTTTTTCGGTTTCCTCTTCTTTATACTCTAAATTTTCGCCAGAAAATTTCTGATGATTGCTTAAATCAAAATCCCCTCTATAAGCAAGGCCATAAAGTTCTTTCTGTCCGAAAGGGAATTTATATTCAAAATCCACGGTTCTTTTTGAATAATGAGCCAAATCTTTAACTTCAATCTCCTCGACATCTTTAGAATTTATTCCTACTTCTGAAATCCACTCTCTCATAAGCCCAACCAACATTTCAAAATATTTTTTCCAATCTGATTCTCGGATAAAATATTCAATCTCCATCTGCTCAAACTCGCGAGTCCTGAAAATAAAATTTCCTGGAGTAATTTCATTTCTGAAAGCTTTTCCCACTTGAGCAATTCCAAATGGTAAAGTTTTTCTGGAAGTCTGCAAAACATTTTTAAAATTCGTGAAAATTGCCTGCGCCGTTTCTGGCCTGAAATATGCAACATTTGCCGATTCTTCTGCCGGACCAATAAAAGTCTTAAGCATTAAATTAAATTGACGCGGCTTACTAAGAATTCCATGATGCTTAGATTCTCCAAGCTTAATATTGGAAGCTTTAGAATTCGGACAATTATAAGTTCCATCTGAATTAGAAGGTTCTTGAGCCTGTATGACATCAAATCTAAAACGATCTTTACAAATTGAACACTCTACTAACGGATCTGTGAAATTTGCCAAATGTCCACTCGCTTCCCAAACTTTTGGATTCATTATTAGTGCCGCATCTAAGCCCACCATGTCATCTCTTTCGCTCACAAACTTTTTCCACCAAAGATTTTTGATATTATTTTTTAGTTCCACTCCTAATGGACCATAATCCCAAGAGTTAGCCATGCCTCCATAAATCTCGCTTCCAGGAAAAACAAACCCCCTTCTCTTACAAAGGGAAATTATTTTCTCCATCAAATCATTTTTATTTTCTTTCATTATTGATAAAATAATAGTTTTTTACTAAGTAAAAAGCAAACAAAGTTAATCATTTTACTGCACCACTCCATCACTAAAACTTACCGTTACATCATCTAGCCTAGATGTTTCAAGTGCCGGATCGGCCAAAAAAACTTCAACTCCAGTAAAATCATCAACCGCCGAAAGTTTTGTTGTTTCAATTAAAGTCATCGATCTGCCAACTTGAGCAGCGGATGGAGCAGCTTCAACTTGAAATATAGCCTCATATGGAGTCGTTAGAATTCCTTTATTGGCCTGTAATTTGGGTATGTCCCAAGAAACATCGCCAGTTCTTTCATTGTAAGAAACATTTGCCCCAGAAACATTTGTCTTAGAGGTTTTAAGGGTAACA
>SIBX01000013.1 GCA_009694925.1 Minisyncoccota bacterium | reverse complement strand
GACTTAAATCTAGTTCATCGCTATGCCGATAAAGTTGTTTGTCTAAATAAAACGCTTTCCTGTGTTGGCGATCCTGGATCCACCCTAACCCCAGAAGTTTTAGATAAATTATATGGTTCAAAAGTTATGCATCATTTTCATGATATGGATAAATTCTATAATAATCATTCCACTTAATATCCCATGGATAAATCCTACGATAATCATTCCGCTTAATATCCTATGGATAAATCTTAAGAATTAAATTTATGGATCAAATAACTAATCTTGCAATACTCAAAATAATCTCAGTTCTATTTGTCGCTGCCTTATCCGGCATTGTTGGAGTCTTTGCTTTGACTCGAAGAATGACTCTTGCGGCTGATGCCATGAGTCACATTGCTCTTCCTGGGCTAGGGTTGGCCATTATGTTTAAGATAGATCCGTTAATCGGCGGCGGCCTAGCTCTTGTTCTAGGGGCATTATTGGTTTGGGCATTAGAAAGAAAAACTAAAATTTCCGCAGAGACAGTTATAGGAGTTATTTTTTCAGCTTCGCTTGCTTTAGGGAGCTTGCTGATTCATTCAGGCGAAGAATTATTAGATGCTTTATTCGGAAATATTGGGAGCTTAACTTTTAATGAGTCAATTTTTGGGATTGTAGCTTCTATAATTATTATTGCCTTAATACTCAAGCTTAAATCAAAATTTACCCTCTCTTTTATTTCCGAGGATATCGCTAGGGTTTCTGGAATAAACACTTCTTTAATTAATTTAACTTTCTTGCTTTGCTTTGTGGTGGCAATAATTCTAGGACTTAAATTTTTAGGAGCGCTTTTGATGGGTTCTCTGGTAATTATTCCAGCCGCTTCATCTAGAAATCTAGCTAAGGGTTTGAATTTCGATTTATTAATATCAGTCTTAATTGCAATTATCTCCGTAATTTCAGGTTTAATAATAAGCTCTAAGCTAAATCTAGATTTAGGCCCAATTATAGTTGTCTCCGCAGCTTTTATATTTTTTATAAGCGTTATTCTAAAAAAAGAAGATTAATAAATTAAAACTATGCAAAATAAAGAGAATAATAAAAAAGAACTCTTAATATTAATTAACGAATTTAAGAAGAAAAAACGCGAAGATTTCTCCAAGCTAATTGACTCCTATTTAGAAAAAGCGCGCCTGATTATTAAAGATAAGGAAAATTATAATTAATTCTATAAATATGTTTAGTCCAGAGTTTATGGGTGGAGAAATTGCTCCCAATAATGATTCCGCAGAAAAAGACGCAGAAGTTATTCAAGATCAAGAATTAATATTAAGCTTAGGTGCCAAAGAAGATCTCGAGGCAATAAGATCTTCTTTGGGCTCATTCGAAGAAATTTCAAGAGAAGCTCAATTAGAAGAGGAGAAAAAAGGATTAGATTCTTTAAGGTCAAAAGTGTTTGATGCCGCGCGAGGATTCCTTAAGCAATGTAGGTCCTTGGCCATCATCGGATCAATTGCTTTGGGAGCAGATTATCAATTAACTCATCCGGAATTAGAAATTGTTGGAGACAAGGACGGAAATCTTGAATATATTCATCCAGATTCAGAAACAACTCATATTTTAAATGTTCTCTCTGGGAAAGAAGTTTTTACTCCCGAAGAAGCTTTGCCATATTTTAAAACTCTAATAGAGCAATCAGCTAATGAAGATAATATAAAATTACCAGAAGATTTTGATTCTTATAATATAGATCAAGTGGATTCTTTTTGGGTGGCTGCTCTTAATGAGAAAGGTACTGAAATTAAACCAGGAACATTTAGAGATTCTTTTTATAGTTGCCAGTATTTAAATAAAAATTCTACGAATACTACAGATAGAGATATTTATGACTTGACCTGGAAGATGGAAAATGAATGCGGTAATCCGAAAATTAGAATAGACAATGAAACTACAAATATTTCCGAAAAATTATTATCACAGAGAGAAATATACCGCGCCAATTATAGTGGGCCAACTAACACTGTTTTTTTGCCAAAAAATGTTTTTTTCACCGGAAATGCTTATGAAGCTTTAATTTCAGAATTAAGCCACTCCAAGCAGTTAAAAGACGATCCTATCGGTTTTTATTATGATGGAGCTAGTTCTATGATAAGAATGTTCTCAAAGGGAGGATTCGATAAAGCTCAACTTCATTCTGCTCAACTAGATGAGTATGCAATTCCGGGCAGTCTTGAGCATCAAGCTCATTCATCTATCGAACCAAAATTAAAAGCAAAATATAAAAAGCTTACAAACTTATAACTAACGCAAGTTATAAGTTTCCATCTTGGAGCGGGCGACGAGAATCGAACTCGTGGCTTGACCTTGGCAAGGTCGCGTATTACCACTATACTACGCCCGCATTTATTTAAAGATTCTACACATTTTTTCGGCTTCAGTAAAGCGTATTTAATTTCTATAAACAAAAAAGAGCCGCCACTAGGTGTGAACGACTCTCTTGAGAAGACGCCCGTAGGTCGTCTCCTCCTTACAAACTTGCCAGCCCCCTCAGGATGCGCCACACGATGGGCGCGTGACTCGGGAAGAAGTCTTCCAGTGCGAGGATTTCGGCAGGCTGGAAAACCCGGATTTCCTCGCCTTCATCACCACGCTCCCTCAAGACGGGGAGTTGCGCCAGATCGGCCCTGAAGGCGAACTTTACATGGTCTCTTTTCTTCTCCCTGAAGATCAGTTGCAGGTTGGTAGCCAAAAGCTCAGCCCCCGTCTCTTCCTGCATCTCGCGGACCGCGCAATCTTCCGCTGTTTCTTCTCCTTGGCCCTTTCCGCCAGGCAGTTTCCAGTAAATCATCGGCCCCTTAGAAGGATCTCTCACTAGAGGGATCCCTTGCGGAGTCACGAGCAGCACCAGTGCTGCAATTCCGTTTGATCCCTCCACGGATTTCTTTCCTCCATTCTATAAGTCCAGACCACGGATTGCGGTCGGGAATTGTCCCTCCTCATCGGATTTAACAACTCCTTAATTATAGCATTAATAAGCCATATTTGTCAATAGTATAAAATCCTCCTTTCTGTAATAAATATTGCTGTCATTTATCTAATCAGTTAATCTTTAAATACGCGCCCATAGCTCAACGGATAGAGCGTATCCCTGCGAAGGATGAGATTGTGGTTCAATTCCACATGGGCGCACATTTTTTTAAGTGAGCACGTTTGGAATTGAACCGAAGGGTGGGTCGGAGGGAAAGCTACCGGTTTCCCTCCGTGTCGGAAATTATTCAAAACCGAGGGTTTTGAAAGAGCCCCGCTTAGCGGGGTGACGTTCACTTCCCATGGGCGCACATAATAAAAAAATCTGCCAATTGGCAGATTTTTTTATTAGAATCTAAGCATCCTCGCAATGTGATCCACTAAACTTTCTTCGTGAATAATTTCTCTTAAGTTAGCTTTCAATGTTTTTCTTATTTCTTCTTCTCTGTCTGTGTGAATGATTACTTTTATATGTCCTCTTAGGTGATGTCTGGTGTGTAAAATTAAAATCGATAAATTTTCAAAATGATGATCGGGAATTATTGAAAAACCGTCCAAGTGCGCCCATTGATAAAACCTTCTTCCCAAAACATTTATCCCTCTATTATTAATATGAAATTCTATTTCTTCCGGATGTTTCATTCCCCAATAAATAACCAGTGATCCAGCTATCAAAGAAAAAATCGCAAACAATAAATTATTTGTCCAAACCGCATAAGCAGAGAGCGTGATAGTTACAACCGCAACAATCCAAAACCAAGCCACATCTTTTTCATAGTGATGATATTCCGGGCTAGACCATTTCACTCCTTTTTCTTCTTCCATTACATAAATTATACAATAAAAAAAAGAACCGCACATCTCTCCCTTTTGAGTTGTGCGGTTAGTGGTGGTGATTGTGATTCTTTCCTTGTCTCATCATTACGCATCCGCCAAATATCATTACACAAGCAATACAGATAGAGGCCACCGTGTCTATTCTGTTATTTTGAGTGAGAGATATTACACAGCCGGTTGCAAGCACCGCCACGCTTTGCCATAGATCAGACAAGATGTGCCACATCATGGCTCTGCGAGTGATACTGTCTTCGGATCCAGAAAGCATTTTGTGCTGAATGTAGTTTCCGAGTCCTCCAGTAATTGTGACAAGGATCATGGCGCCAGACAGAATTTCTTGTTCTTTACCAAGTCTGTCGATGGCCTCATACAGAATCCATCCAGCCGAGAAGATCAACAAAAGGCCCTGTATGGCGGCTCCCAGATTTTGTATTTCTTCTCTGTGTTCTGCTCTCTTGTATGCCAGATAGGCGACAATGATTGCCACAACCGATGCGCCCACATCCGACAAAACATGAAACGAGTCAGAAAGTAGTGACAAGCTTCCAGTTGCAAATCCTCCCACAATCTCCAGGGCAAATATAAGAATTGTGACCAGAAGTATGCGCCGATATCTCTTGAAATCGCACAAGCACCGTTCATCTATCTCAAATATACAGTCTTCAAAATGAGACGCCAAAGAAAATCACCTCCTTCCTATGTTTGGTGTTGAAGAACTATCCACATCTTAAACACAAAGCACTAATTTAAGCAAATTTAATCTATTTTACAGATTCATCATTGTCTCCCCATCTCCATCTAGGTTTTTCTCCTTTAACTATACAAATTCCGATAAGAAATATTGTAGATGTTACAAAGGCAGGGAAAAATCCGATCAGCGTATCAGATACAGAATGTGAATTCTTATCAATTTTTGAAAAGAACCAAACATTTAAACCCAGCCAAAAAATCAAAACCAGCCAACCTTTCCAATTCGCCGGCGCCCATCCATATCCATATTTTTTATTTTTAAACCAAAACTCTTTCATATATATCAATTATATCACTTTCCCCCCACCCATTTTATTTCTTCTTTACCCCTAGATCTCAAATATTCATTAGTCTTACTAAAATGTTTGCACCCAAAAAATCCATTATAAGCCGAAAAGGGTGATGGGTGCGCCGCTCTTAGTACTAAGTGCTTACTCTCGTCAATAACTTTGCCTTTCTCTTGGGCATATTTTCCCCAAAGCAAAAAAACTAAATTTTCTTTCTTATCAGACAAAACTTTTACAACCGCATCCGTAAACTCTTCCCATCCTTTATATTGGTGAGATCCAGCCATATCCGCCACAACCGTCAGCGTGGAATTCAAAAGCAATATTCCTTGATTGGCCAAATAATCTAAATTACCGTGTTGAGGAGCTTTAGTTCCCATGTCTTTTTCAATTTCTTTAAATATATTTTGTAGCGATGGGGGAATGGCAACCGATGTTCCAACCGAAAAAGCCAATCCATTTGCCTGAGCTCTGCCGTGATAAGGATCCTGCCCCAAAATCACAACTTTAACATTTTTAAAATCACACAAATCAAATGCCTTAAAAATATCTTTCGGCGGCGGATATATTCTTTTTTCTTTATATTCTTTCTTTACAAACAAAACCAGATTCTTAAAATAATCTTTTTTAAATTCACTCTCTAAATGCCTTTTCCAAGATTCATGTATTTTAACATCCATAATTTTTCTTGTCCTACAAGGATTTTCTTTATTTTGAGCCCCTGCCATAAATTGTCAATGCAATTTTAGATTTAAAAAGCGCGTGATGATTTTTCACGCGCTCCATTTGAAGCCAGTCACTTCAGTAGCTCTTCAAAAAATACAACTGCAGGATATGGCTTTCCGTTCGCGCCCATTTGCATTTCTATCTTTGCGTGTAGTTTGTGAACAGGCTTACCATCTGTCATTACCGTAACATAAGCTTCTTTTCCGGCAAGAACAGATCCATCTTCCGTCTGAATCTGAATTCTCGTATTGAGAATTTCTTTCATTTCTGTTGCCAAGTTGAAACTCCTTCCTGTTAAGGCTTTGGGTTCTTCTAAAAATATAACAATTTTATTCTACTCGGGCAATTTCTTATTAACCGCCTCCATACTCATCTTCTTTCTTTTTTTGTAGATATAAAACCCAACCGCAATAATAATTAAAATTATTAAAATAAAATCAATCATTTCTCCATACTTCCTAAGCTCAGTCCAACGGCTACCAAGATAATATCCAAGATATGTAAGTATCGCATTCCACAATCCTGCGCCGATAGTTGTATAAAAAATAAATTTATAAATATTCATCTTTCCCGTTCCAGCAGGTATTGAAATCAAATGCCGTACCACAGGAATGAATCTGCTTATAAATATAGTTTTATCTCCGAATTTTCCAAAAAAGTTTTCCGTGATTACCAAGTCATGTTCATTTAATAAAAGATATTTTCCAAATTTTTGTACAAATGGCTTGCCTCCATATAGTCCTATATAGTAGGAGATTAAAGATCCTATAAGGCTTCCTAGTGTAGAAAAAAATATGATTAATATAAAACTCATTTTCCCGGAAAACCACAAAACCCCCGCAAAAGGCATCACTGCTTCGCTAGGGATTGGAGCCACCATACTTTCCAGCATCATCAAAAAAGCTATTCCAAAATACCCGGTACTGGAAATTATTCTAGTAAAAAGATTAATTAAATATTCCGTCATCGTCTTTTGATTTGAATTCCGAATTTTGGCGGAGGCAGCAGGATTCGAACCTGCGGACCGGTTTCCCGGTCGACATCTTAGCAGGATGCCGCCTTAAGCCGCTCGGCCATGCCTCCATATATTTATACTAACCTATTATATTGTAAAATGAAGAATAGCATTGTCATAGATGGTCTTCAAGCTAATTAATGAAAAAATCACTAGAATCCTTTAAAGACTATATAGTTCAGGATGTTTTGTGCGATTTAGAAAACATAACCGCCAAATCAATGTTTGGTGGATTCGGTATTTATAGAAACGGAAAAATCTTTGCCATCATAATGACAGATGAAAAACTATATCTAAAAGGTGAAACAGAAAAATCGCAAAAATTCTTTGAATTAAATGGGGGAGTGCAGGCAAAGTATGAGGGCAAGGGCAAAATTATGAAAATGAAATATTGGTCCGTTCCCGAAGAAATTCTAGAAAATAGGGAAGAAATGCAAAACTGGTTGCAGATAGTTTTTGAGAAATAATTTCAAAACAAAAAAAAGAAGGGTCTGCGACGCGCCATGCGCATCGCAGACCCTTCGGAATCGTCATGGTACGTCGATTGGAATCTCCTCATCAATAAAGAAGCTATCGGGCAGGTTCGTGCAGTCAGAGGTATCAAACTCAAGCCTGTGGTTTCCGGGTTTGACTCCATCGGGCGCCCGGTCAATCAACAGCTCGATGTAGAGCCTATTTTCTCCTGCGATGGAAACGATTGCGATGGAAACGATGAAGACCTCGAACGCATACTTATCGTTCACCTTGAGCTTGCCAGCGATCAAATCATCGATGTCCTGCTTTGTCATCAGCCTTGCGAAGAAGCATCCTGTTGTCATCCTGTCTAGAAACTGCTGGACTCCGGTCGGCTGATTTCCGGACAGGTCACCACAGAGAATCATCAACTGGCAGTAACAATCCTTCCATTTCACGGGCCACCCTCCTTCTGTTGTTTTTGTGTTCCGATTTGTACCTCTATAATTATAGCATATAAATCTTAACAAAGTCAATAGTTGCATTCTCCTTTATTTTATGGTATTTTTCAACCTATCTCTATATAAGTAAATGATAAACAGTTCAATTAATGAAAATAAGCGTTCTCCAGTTGTAGTGGTTTTAGGTCACGTTGACCATGGCAAAACCTCTCTTTTGGATTACATCAGAAAAGCCAATGTCGCCAAAGGCGAAGCCGGCGGTATTACCCAATCCATCGGAGCTTATGAAATTGATCACAAAGTTAAAGAAACAGGCCAAACTAGAAAAATTACTTTCATTGACACTCCTGGCCACGAAGCTTTTTCGAAAATGAGGGGCCGTGGTGCTAAAGTTGCCGATGTAGCTATTTTGCTCGTCGCCGCAGATGATGGAGTTCAAAACCAAACCAAAGAAGCCATCAAAATTATTCAAGATGCAAAAATTCCTTATGTTGTTGCCATAAATAAAATTGATAAACAACCAGATTTAAGCGCAGTTAAAAATCAATTAACTTCCGCAGGAGTCCTAATGGAAGGTTATGGTGGTGATGTCGCCAATGTTGGAGTCTCTGCTAAAACCGGAGAGGGAGTAGAAGAACTTTTAGATTTACTTTTGCTTTCTGCGGACATCGAAGATATGTCTTTCGATCCAAAAAATCCTGGGTCAGCTTTCGTTTTAGAATCTCATATGGATCCAAAAAGAGGCAATATTGTCACCGTAATTATTAAAGACGGAGAATTGAAAGTCGGAGATTTTGTAGATTCTGCTTCCGCCAGCGGGAAAATAAAATCTTTAGAAGATTTTATTGGAAAGAAAATAGTTTCAGCCCGTCCATCAACTCCGGTTGCCATTTCTGGATTCACCGATCTGCCAAAAATTGGCGACATGATTTCGGTTGTTCCTAAATTAGATAAAATTTCAAAAACCCAGAAAAATAACCTCAACTCTATTAAGAGAGTCGTAAAAGCAGACGAAAAATCTTTAACGCTGGTATTAAAAGCAGATGTTTCGGGTTCCTTAGAAGCGCTTTCTGAAAGTATTAAGGCGCTCAAGCTTCCAAAGGAAATTAATTTAAAAATAGTTGCCGAATCAGTTGGAGCCATAACCGACGGCGATGTTCAATTTGCTATTTCAACCGGTTCAAAAATAATCGGTTTTAAAACATATCCAACCAAGCAGGCAGAAAACTTAATTAGAGATCATAAGGTTGAATGTATTACTTCAGAAATCATCTACGAAATTTTAGAAAAATTAGAAAATATTTATAAAGTTCTTTCAGATGTTAAAAAGGGAATTTTAGAAATCCTTGCCGTTTTTATTGTTAAAGGAAAAGAACAGGTCATAGGAGGAAAAGTTATTATGGGGGAGATTGTAAATAATTCCACCCTAGAAATAGTAAGAGATGGCGCAAGAGTCGGAGAATTAAAAATTATCAATCTTCAGCAAGGAAAGAGGGACGCCTCAAAAGTTGTGGAAGGTATGGAGTGTGGAATGCTCGTCAGCTATGTTGGTGAACTTAAGGCCAGAGATCAATTACTTTTAAGATAGATATAATTTTATGAGATCATTTAGACGCGAAAGACTGTCCAGTCTTATACAAGAAAAATTAGCTTGGATGATTGAGCGCGAAGTAGAAGTTCCAGACGCTTTAATTACTATTACCGAAGTTAATATCACCGACAAGCTTGAATCAGCTGAAATAAAAATCAGCGCCTTCCCATCTGATAAAAAAATAGAAGCCATGAAGCTTTTAATCAAGATGACTCCTAGTATGCAATTTAAACTTTCAAGAATTTTAAATATTAGGCCAATGCCTAAGATATATTTTAAGTATGACGAAGGTCCAAACCGCGCCGCCGCGGTTGAAAGAGGGTTAGATAAACAAAGCGAACAGCTAGAATCGAGTCCTCTAAATAAAGAAGAATAAAAGACCGTTGGTCAAAAAAATGCCTCTCGCGCGTGCGCGATCGGCATTTTCGACTCATCTTCATGGCATGGTGCTAAGTAGGTATGCTATCCAGATTAGCATTACAGCCAGGGGCAAAATCATCAGCGCAAACTTGATCCTCCGCTTTCTCTTTAGCCTTAGAACTTCTCCAAGGGTGACGTGGTCTCTATCGTCACTTCCGCCATCATCATTGTCCATACAGCGCTCCTATTTTTAGAGATTGAAACTCGGGCTGTCGAGATCAGAGATCTCTTAAATCAGTAAAGCATTTATCGATACGATCCCTCTCTTCCTCGATATATTTATTCTCATCCTTCAGCAGCCGAAACATTAAAAGCCCAGCAGCGAGAACGAATAAATACGACAATACCCCGGTAACCTTCCGAATCCATCCATCGCCCCAGAAATGCGTCCAAGAAGCGTAGAGTACGCAGATGAGGAGCGCGATTCCAGCTGCCACCAACCGGTAATCGTTTCTCATTCTGGCATTCAGTGCTACCCCTGCTTTTTGTATCTGCTGGCGTTCTCTGTCTTTATGATCAACCGGTTCCATTTTCATCTCCCTAATCCCATCCAAAATGAACTACTAGAAAATCTAATACAACCAACTCAAAAAATCAAAACCACCGTATATTTAAACCACGAGCAATTTTTGATTAAACCGCTTATTTTATGTAATATTGCCTTATGGCGCTATGGCGGAGTGGTTACGCAGCGGTCTGCAAAACCGCGTACGCCGGTTCAATTCCGGCTGGCGCCTCAATATAATACCCAAAAACTAAAACTTACTAAAATAAGTTATACTAATCCATTCTTATCAAGAAAATGGAAAACAATATCTCTACTAAAAAAGCCCTAGCAGAAGGAGCATTCTCAACGTCAATTGCATCTTTTGCCCTAAGAGGCGTCGGCTTCTTAACTTCTGTAATTTTACTAAAAGAATTATCTCTTTATCAGTTCGGCGTAATGGAGCTTACTTCCAGCATCTTTTCTTTTTTGGGTATCTTTCTTTTGCCTGGGATAAACAATGTAGCGATCTCAGAGGTTTCCTATGAATTAGGAGTAGGAAATAAAAATAAGGCCAGGGCGATTGTTAAGAATTATTTTAAGCTCCAGTATGTTTTTGTTTTTATTGCTTGGGCAATCTTCTTTTTTGGAGCAAATATTATCGGACGATACTATAATCTAGAAATTAGTAATTCTTTAAAAATTATATCTTTTATCTTTTTACTTTCCCCCATTCGCTCATTTTTAAATTTAATATATTTATCCAATTTTAAATTTTTATTAAAAAATATTTATGGAGTGATGGAAGATGCCGTGAAGTTGGTTATAATTTTTTTTATATTTTTTATTCTCCGCTCAATAAGGGTAGACAACGTATTCTTTTCAACGGTTACCTCGCAAATAATTTCATTTTTTATAATGATTCCAAGCGCATATAGAATTTGGAGACAAAATTTTGGATCTGGTTCATATGAAAAAATACCTCTCTTCTCTATGATTCTAAAAAATGGAAAATGGGGAATTCTCTCGACTTATATGAATAACTTTGGGCAAAATATTCGGCTGTGGATTATAAAATTCACACTAGGAATTGAAGCCGTTGGATTATTCTCTTTTGCCTTTACTTTGTTTGGGCACACAATGTCTTTAGTTGCAATTTCTAATGTTTTAAATCCAATATTTTCAAAACTAAAAAGCGACACGGTTAAATTTATGAAACTCATTGATAAATCTATTAAATATCAGTTTATTGCCTATCTTGCCTTATTAATAATTGCGCTAACAACATTCCCAACAATTATCGATTATTTTTTCCCAAAATATCACGATTCACTATTTTTATTTAAAATATTAATGATTTCAATTATCCCAGCAAGCTTTGCAAATATTTTTACCCCGCTCTTTTACTCGTTAAATGCCCAAAAAAGCTTATTCAATTCCATTATGATTAAAAACTTCTTCATAGCATTTTTTTCGATAATATTCATCCATCTATTTGGAATAGTCGGAGTTGCTATAGAATACTTAGCAACGGTAACGGTTTATTCTTTTGAGCGATATCTAAAATTAAAAAAAATAATCCCAAATTTTAGTATATCCATAAGAAATTTATTCAGAATAGACATTCATGACAGGGTAATTCTGGACAGTATTTTAAGAAAATTTAAATTTCTTTCAAAAAACCCAAATTAAAATAGGTGTTACGAAAATAACTATTTTTATGTTATAAAGAATATTCAACACATAAACACATTAATAATTAAAAAATTATGTTTTTTAAAAAAATTGTTTGGGGAATACAAAAGTCATCTTCAAAGAGCCTAGACATATCCAAGCTTAAAAATAAAAATTTTACAGTTATTTTGGGCTTTGCCAGAAGTGGAACAAGTCTTTTGGGAGGGCTTTTAAATAAGGCCGGCTTTTACTTTGGCGAAGACAAAGATATGAAAAAAAGTGATTTTAGAAATCCTCAAGGTTTTTTTGAAAATGATTTTATTTTTGATTTATCCAGAAAATTTATCAGAGAATCTGGTTTTGAAAATGAGTTGCCCGATCCAAGTAAAAACCTAAAAGCTAAAGGAGGGTTGAATAGGATAAAAAGATTTTTTACCAGAATAAAAATTCAAAAAATCCTTTTTAGTCTAGCATCAAAATCAGATAATATATCTTTCAAAAATTTTCCCATATTTTTCTATTTTTGGAAGCCTTATCTTCCGGAGCATAAAGTAATTGGAATTTATAGAGATCCTTTCTCTGTAGTTGAATCTTTTATGAAAGCTTGGCCCGCAGGCAGGTTCACCGCAGAGCAGGTCATAAATTACTGGACTCTTGCCAATAAAGACGTTCTTTATCACCTAGCTTCAGCTGGTAAAAATGGGATTCTAATAAAATACGAAGATCTTTTTGATTCTTCAAAACAAAACGAGCTTCTACATAAAATCATTTCTTTTCTAGGAAAAGGCAATTTTGAAGAGTTGAAACAGGTTTTAAATCCAAATTTAAATCGTTCGAGTAAAAATACTTCTTCTTTTAGGGAAATCTATCCACTTAACGAAGAGGCCAAAGATATTTTAATCGCTTTAGATAAAATTAAAATTTAATTTACTTCCAATGAAAAAAACATCAACCTCAACAAATACAGACAAGAAAAGAAAACTTCTAAATAAGTCATCAAAACTAAGCAGACTTACTCTAACCGACAGACAGCTTTTTGACTTAGAACTTATATTAAATGGAGGATTTTATCCATTAAAAGGCTTTTTAGAAAAAGGGGATTATGAAAGCGTAATTAAAAGAGCCAAGCTTAAAAATGGCTCTGTTTGGCCGATGCCGATAGTTTTAGATATTTCAAAAGAAAAAGTTAAGGATCTTTCTTTGGGCTCAGAAATTGTATTATGCGATTCATTTAATAATCCAATAGCTGTCTTAAAAATATCTTCCATATATGAACCAGATAAGAAAAAAGAAGCTCAATTAGTTTATGGCACAACCGACGAGTTTCATCCCGGAGTTAAATATCTTTTCAAAAACACTGGAGATATTTATTTAGGGGGCGCAGTTGAGGAGATAGATTTTTCTCCTAAATATGACTTTAACGAATTAAGGTTTTCTCCAAAAGAATTAAAAGAAAAACTTAAAAAAGAAAAAAAGAAAAAAGTCATTGCCTTTCAAACAAGAAATCCAATTCATAAAGCTCACTTTGAAATTATTAAAAGGGCCGCTGAAGAGCATGGGGCCCATGTTTTAATTCATCCAGTCGTTGGTCTAACTAAGGGTGGTGATATTGATTATGTTACTAGGGTTAAAGCATATAAGGCGCTTTTAAATAACGAAGAAGCAAAAAACATGACTCTTGCTCTCTTACCTCTAGCCATGAGAATGGCCGGTCCTAGAGAGGCTTTGTGGCACGCATTGATTAGAAAAAACCACGGAGCAACTCATTTTATAATCGGTCGTGATCACGCTGGTCCGGGCAACGACTCAAAAGGAGTTCCTTTCTATGGTCCTTATGATGCGCAAAAATATGTAAAAAAGTTTGCCAAGTCTATCGGTATTATCCCAGTCTTCCAGCCAGAAATGGTCTACGTTGAAGAGGTTCAGGGTTATGTTCCTTCTCATAAGGTTAAAAATGGTCATACGGTTAAAAATATTTCCGGAACCAAATTCAGGGAAATGCTTTTAGGTGGAGCCGAAATACCAGAATGGTTTTCTTTTAAAAATGTCGTTGAAGAATTAAAAAAAGGAGTTAAGCGTCAAAAGGGGAATGGATTGGTTATTTTTTTCACCGGCCTATCTGGCTCCGGCAAATCTACCATAGCTAATATTTTAAAGATAAAATTAGAAGAACTAACCGACAGGCAAGTCACTTTATTAGATGGAGACGTAATTAGGACAAATCTTTCTAAGGGACTTGGTTTTTCTAAGGAAGATAGAAACACGAACATAGAGCGCATTGGTTTTGTTGCCAATATTATTGCCAGTTACGGCGGGATAGCCATCTGTTCAGCCATAGCACCCTACGAAGAAGCCAGGCAAAAAAATAGGGAATTAATTTCTCAAAACGGAAAATATATTGAAATCTTCGTTTCTGCTCCGGTTTCTGTTTGTGAGGAAAGAGATATTAAAGGGCTTTATAAAAAAGCTAGATTGGGCTTGATAACCGGATTTACTGGAGTCAACGATCCATATGAAGAACCAAAAAATGCAGAAATCGTATTAGATACCACCAAAAAAACAGCAGAAGAATGCGCCAATAATATTCTTAATTATCTAAAAAATAACTTTTCTGATAAGATAATTTAAATCATCCAAAAATATGATAAAGGAAATCTTTAAAAATTTACTAAAAAAGAAAGGCTATAAGCTTTTTCCATCCAGCACCATCGCTATGGATTTGAGGCAGATTAATAACCTTATCTACTACGGCAAGTTATATTCTCAAATAAAAAATATCCCAGGCAATATAGTTGAGTGCGGCGTGGGCCGTGGCAGATCTTTTTTGTATCTTTCTTCTTTGGCCTTTTTTGAAAATAATAAGAGAAATCTTTTCGGCTTTGATTCTTTTGAAGGTTTTCCAGAACCAAAAAAAGAAGACAATAGCGTCAGAAATCCTAAAAAAGGGGAATGGTCTGGAACTTCAACCATGGATATATTGAACGCCTTAAAAACAGCAGGCTTATCCGAGGAATATCTTAAAAACCAAATTCACTTGATTAAAGGTTTTTTTGATAAGACTTTAAGCAGTTATTCTTCTGGGCCAATAGCTCTATTACATATAGATGCAGATTTATACGATTCCTATAAATGTGCGCTAGAAACGCTTTATCCAAAAGTTTCTAAGGGCGGTTTAGTTTTATTCGATGAATACGGCACCGAAGAATGGCCAGGCGCCACTAAGGCCGTCAATGATTTTTTTGGTGAAAAATCCAAAAATATAAAATACGATTCAATCGTTAAAAAATATTATTATATTAAAGAATAATATTTTTACTTATTTATCGCATACAATGCCTCTTTAGATAAGCTGCTCAAGTCTGTTTTTTCTGGTATTGAAAAATATTTTTTCTCGCTATAAGTTCCGGACGAGAAAAATGAGGTAGACATTAATCTCGGCTTAGTGGTTGCGTACCCTCCTTTGTGAATTCCAGAAGTATCACAGAAAATTACCGTTCCTGCTTTGGCGGTCATCACTTTAATATCTTTTTTATCAATCGCTTTTTCTACCAGTGCCTTATCTGGATAAACTCCTTCGGGAGTTTTTTGTTTAAATAAGCTTCCGTATTTCATTCCATAGACAGATTTTTCAACATATGTAAAAGGTCCCGCAGATTCATCTACGTCGGTCAAATATATAAACATCTTGCACATTCTTTTCTCTTCCGGATCTCTATGCCATCTTTGAGACTTTATGGCCTCCGCGCTTTCTCCAACCGGAAGCGTCATGGCCAAGTCGTAATATTTTAATTTCGTCCACATTCCCATATAAGAATTAATAATCGCTAATACCTTTTTATTTAGAGTCAAAGCTAAAAATGGATTAGTTAAATTAAAAACAGGATGCTTGTCCCAATATTTTTTCAAAAAAGATTTTGAGCCCTGCTCAGCGCTTTCTGGGTGTAATGTGGTCGTATAGTCAGTTAATTTTTTTAATAAATTCTGTCCCGGGAATAGGGCATCAAGACTTGTGGTTGTAATTCCATTATTCTTCAGCTCATCAATCACTTTTCTAGAAACCTCATCAACTTCCGGTTTATTATTCTCAAATAAATCTCTCCCTTTTTTATTTAAAACATTAAACCACAAAGGCCAATAATTTTTAATCGAAAAATAAAATCTGACAATATATTTATAGATAAACATGTCTTTTATTATCTTAGATATCTCTATTTATATCAAATTTTAAAATTGACTTATTAATAATTTAATGCTATTATCATAACCGTTACCGGTTTTACTCCGGTGATGCCTTAAGCAGAAGGTTAAATCTGCCAACTTTCCAGCACATTTCATAAGGGAGGATTTCGTTTGAAGAAGATATTGATGCTTGCGCGAGATGCTGCGCCTTCGCGGGCGTTCGAGCGTTTCGCCACCGGTCTGCGAAGCGAAGCATTCGAAGTCGTGGACATCTTGGGAGGCGGCAAACCAATCAGCGTTGCCGACGATGCGATTTTGAACGAAGTAGATCACGCGGGTCTGGTCTTGATCGGCATGTCGTCCAACGCGGAGCTCGCTCGCGAGGAGCTCTTGGCGGCTGCGGCGGCCAACGCCACCGGCATCCCTTGGGGTGCCTACGGCGACGTTCCGGGCTGTTTCGCGAGGACCGCGTTCTGGCCGGCAGGTCTGGCGGACAACGCTAGGTTCTATCTCGGCTTCGACGAACAAGATGCGTCGCTCGCCAAGGAGAAGTTCCCAGGTGCCACGACTTTCGCGACGGGCAATCCGTTGCGCGAGGACATGGCGTTCCCGAAGTTCACGCGAGCAGAAGTCCGCGGTCGACTCGGTGCCTCCGACGAGAAGCTCATCCTTCTCGGTGGGGGCAAGAGCGTCTTGAGCAACATGTCTCGGCTGTCGGCTGTTCTCGAGCACGTGGCCAGGATTAGCGGCGATCTGAAATTCATGGTCGTCTTGTCGCTCCATCCGGGAGACAGGGCTCCCTACGCCGTGGATTCCGTCGGCGGCAAGGGTCTCGGGATCTATGACGAAGTGATGAGGGAGAGCCCGGTCCCGCTCGTGATCATGGGACTGGCCCAGGGCGACCTCTCCACTTCCGAGATGATTCCGGGGATGGACGTCGTGATTGCCGGACTGACCGGCTCAACGACGGTCGAGGCCGCCTTCAATCGGATTCCGGCGATCTGCCTCGGTGGTGAAGTGGAGCTTCGGAAACTCCAGAAGGAGACCGGCAGTCGGAATCCCGAACCGGTCGCGAAGGGAGTTGCTGCGTTCTGCGGGGCAACCGAGGACCTGGGTCTCAAGATCCTGACCTGTGTCGGCGGCGACGGCAATCCGTTCCGTTCTGCCCAGGAGCGGGAGTTCCCGATTCCGGTCAAGGGAGGGGCGGTCAGCATGGCCGTCGAGGCGCTGAATGCGGTTTTCGCCGGAATTCCCGCCGAGATCTGATGGCGGCCTAGAAGATGAAGCTTGAGAGGTTGTTCGCTACGGCGGACAACCTCTTTTTCTTTTATTGATTTATCCTGATTTTTAAATTAAGCTTAAACTGAAAAATAATAAAATCCTCATGAAAAATAAGACAATTTTTATTACTCTCGCAGAAGATATAATATTTAGAAACGTATTTACCGATTTGTTCTGGAATTTTTTTCTTAAAGATTGCGATTTTAAAATTATTATATTGGTACAGGAAGGTAGGAAAGATTTCTTCGCCCAAAAATTTACTGGCAAGCCATTAGTTTTTGAAGAATATAAACGAGGCACTCCCACTAAATTTGAAAGTTTTTTTAATTCCTTAGCCAGAAGCGGACTAAATAGCCACACCAATCTTTGGTCTAAGATGCGCTCCTATAAAAGGGGAGACTCTGGTTTTGTAGACACTTTTTATAAAAGAATCCTCGCCGCCACTTTAGGAAACTTTAACTGGTATAAAAACCTTATCAGATATTTTTTGATGCAAGTTGAGCCAGACAAAAAACTTGCTGATTTATATGATAAATATAAACCAGACATGGTTTTTTCAACCTCTCTTTCAAATTATGATTTCGACGTTCCAATAGCTCGCGAAGCCAAAAGAAGAAAAATACATTTAGTCGGCATGGGCAGAAGCTGGGATAATTTTTCCAGCCACGGACTTCTTCGTGCTCTGCCAGATATCCTTTTAGTCCAAAATGAATTTCTAAAAGATATGGCGCCAATGCATCAGGCCATAGATTTAAATAAATTGCCGATTAAAATCGTCGGAATTGCTCACTACGACCCAATCACCAATCTCCAAAATATAGTCGAACCAAGAGAAAAATTCTTAACTCGTTTTGGATTAGGTAAAAACGATAAATATATTCTCTATGGAGCTATGGGTAGTTTCTTATTTAAGTATGAAGACGAATTGCCAGAAGTTTTTGAAGAACTTATGGCTTCAGGTAAATTAAACGTCAATAAATTCATCTATAGAGCTCATCCAAAATTTAAGAAAACAGACTTTTCAGACAAGTTAAGTCACATCTATCTAGATTCAACTGGCGAGTATGCCATCGGCAATAAAGATGGGCTTGGAGATAATGAATACCTTATCAATTCAATTTATCACAGTGAAGTTTTAGTGACAGGCGCCTCCACTATGGCCATCGACGGCGCAGTTTTAGACAAGCCAATTGTCTGCGTTGCCTTCAACGGCAAGACTCCAGAAGATAAGGTAAACTATTGGGAGTCCGTTGCCAGATTTTATGACCTCTACACTCACTTCGAAGATCTCCTCGATCAAAAAGGCGTTAAAGTTGCCAGGACCCCAGACGAATTAGCTAGTATGGTAAATGTTTATATAAAAAACCCAGCATTGGATTCTGATGGTAGAAAAAGAATTGTTTCCCGCCTGGCATACAAAATCGACGGCAACTCTTCCAAGAGACTAGCTGAATATGTTTTAGAAGAAGTTAAGAAATCGTAATAAAATTAAATTTTTAAAACAATGATAAATAAATTAAAAGTTTTAGCCATTGTCCCAGCTCGCGGCGGTTCAAAAAGAATTCCTAATAAAAATATCAAGCCTCTTTGCGGAAAACCCTTACTTGTTTATGCCATAGAGCAGGGTAAGGCTTCTAAATATATCGATAGGGTTATAGTTTCTACCGATTCTGAAGAAATAAAAGCAATAGCTTTAAAATATGGAGCCGAAGTTCCATTCTTACGTCCTACAGAGATTTCAGGAGATTCATCAACCGACTTAGAGCTTTTCACTCA
>SIBX01000012.1 GCA_009694925.1 Minisyncoccota bacterium | reverse complement strand
GCTTAGACGGAATAGATAATGACTTTGATAATGAAGTTGATTTAAATGACTCCGATTGTTCTGCATTTAAACCATCTTCGCCATTAGACGATGCTGTTCGGGCGATTGTTGCTGTAATAGAAAATGATCAGATATTGTGCTCGGACGGAATAGACAATGATTTGGATGGATATGTGGATGTTGCAGATCATGATTGTGATGAGTTTTATCCAAGCGAAACCGCGAGTAGCACAACGGAAATTTTACCCGTATTAGAAAATGATCAGATATTGTGCTCTGATGTAATAGATAACGACTTGGACGACTTAGTGGATTTGGCGGATCCAGATTGTTTAGCTTTTATTCCTCCTCCACCACCGCCACCACCAGAGAACGATCAGTTGTCTTGCTCTGATGTAATAGATAACGACTTGGACGGCAAAATTGACTTGGTCGACGAGGATTGTGTGGCGTTTGTGCCTTAGAGCTGATATTTTTCTGTTTACATTATTTAGGCGGGGATTTATAATGTAATGCGTGTGCTTTCGGTCGAAATTATAAAATAATCGAATTATTAAATTATATGGAACAAGAAGTTAAGGGCGGAGGCAGATCAGTTAAATTTATCGTTCTGATTGTTGTTTTGGTTGGAGTGGCTGTATTTGTTTCTATGTGGAAAAATGGAACAGAAACATTTGGTTCTAGCGATTCTTATCAAGCAGTTTTTCTAACAAATGGAAACACTTATTTTGGTAAGCTTTCTAGAATGAATTCTCAGTATCCTATTTTATCTGATATTTATTATATAAATGTTACTCAAATTCAACCACGATCTAAAGACGATCAATCTCAACAGGCTATTAGTTTAGTAAAATTTGGAGGTGAGATACATGGCCCAGTTGATAAAATGGCCATTAATAGAGATCAAATTTTATTCATAGAAGATTTAAGAAGTGATTCTAAGGTTGTCCAGGGAATAATGGCGCAGAATAATCTTGTTAAATAATAAATCTAATTTATTTATTTCTGGACGCTAAAACATGAAAATAAACTTCAAACAGAATTTCTTTTTATTGATATTTTTGTTTGGAGTTTATTTTTTTTGTTTTAATCAATTAGCCTTGGCTAATGATTTTTCTAGTAGTAGTTTTGTGGTTAAGGATCCTGTATTTAGTGAAGGAACAGAATATTCAACTTCTGTTAATTTTGTTTTGTGGAGCTATCTCTCTCAAAATGCGACCGGTATTTCAACTTCGGTCTCAAATCAGCTTAGAAGCGGATTTTTGTATTTTTTTACATCTACGTCAAGTTCTTCTGGCGGTGGTGGAGGCGGTGGTGGAGGCGGATCAATATTTTTTAGTGAAGAACCTAGTTTTAGCTATCCAGTCGATTCTGGAGGAATAACTTTGCCACCAAAAGAATTTACTTGTAGTAAAATTGTGGATTTGAATTGCGACGGAAGAGTGAATTTAAAGGATTTAAGTATTTTATTTAGCACGCCAAAGGAATTAAGTATTAAATTTATGTCTTTAATGTTTTCTGGTTGGACAGAAAAATTATCTGCTCCGTCTTTTGTCCTTGAAAGTAGACTAGTAACTCCAAAAACTAAAATTAATAACTTTGACTTAGGATTGGCTCAATTTGAGTCTGCCATCTCTTCAACTACTAAAAAAATAAATGAAATAAAATCTTCAATCACAAGATCTTTTTTGGGATTTATAAGGGCGCTGGGTAGTTTCGTTTTGAAGATATTTCATTTTTAATTGCCACTTATTGATATTCTCGAAATAAACTATAATTAAGTAAGTGATTAAGAAATCTACAATTTTAATATTCGCAGTTTTTATTTGGCTATCATTTTTTAATAAAATTGAAGCTGCAACCTTAAGACTTAGCCCAAGCGTTGGATCTTTTATTTTAGGTAGCACATTTGATGTTTCTATTATATTAAATACTCAAGAAGTCCCAATTAATACTGTTGAGGTGGAATTGCTTTTTCCTGCCGATAAGTTGCAAATAGCCAATCCATCGCTTGGAAAGTCTATTGTTGAAATTTGGGCAACGCCACCCAGTTATTCAAATCAACAAGGAAGAATATATTTTGTTGGCGGAATACCTTCGCCCGGTATCAATACCTCAGATGGAATAGTCCAGTCTTTTACTTTTAGAGTTATTTCTCCTGGAGAGGGAAGGGTAACTTTTGGAAAGACAAATACTTCTGTGCTTGCAAACGATGGCTTGGGGACAGACGTTTTAAAGCAAACCTCACCGGCCGATTTTAAATTTATTTTGCCCCCATCTCAGGGACCAGAAATTTTTTCACCAACACATCCAGAGCAAGGGAAGTGGTATAACGATCCTAATCCGATTTTAAAATGGACGGCCAGCTCTCAATCGCAGGGATTTAGCTATTCAATTGATCATAACTCAAATAGTATTCCGGATACTGTTGTTGATACTAATGAAGCTGAGGCAATTCTTAGTAATTTAGAAAGCGGTATTTGGTATTTTCATGTAAGAGAGAGAGCTGGGAGTAGTTGGAGTGGCGCAAGTCATTATTTTTTAAACATAGATACAATTCCTACTGCGGCTTTTGGTATAGATGTTTCCCCCTCAAGACACACATCTAATACGAGTCCTATTTTGAGATTTTTTACCACAGATTCTTTGTCTGGGTTTGATTATTTTGAGATTAAGGTTGTTTCGCTTAAGAGCGGGCCGACTGATTCAACTTTCTTTTTTGAATCTTCTAGCCCATATCAATTATCTGGATTAAGGCCTGGGCGATATGAAGTTATAGTTAGGTCTTATGATAAAGCAGGAAATTATCGCGATGAGTCGGCGGTTTTAAATATATTGTCTTTATTTTTTCAGTTTATGAATCCGGATGGAATTGATTTTTATTTGTTCTTTGTGCCGTGGGGAATATTTGTGCCGATTATATTTTTAGTAATTATAGTTGTTTTGATTTTAATTTATCTAACATGGAAGAAACATCATATACATATAAAAATGGCTCTTAAAGAAGATTTTAAAATGTTAAAATTATTTGGAGACAAAAATTAAAATTATGTTATCAAAAAATAAACCAAAGTTTTTCAATATTTTTATTTTAACAGCTACATTTGCTTTGTCTTATTTTATTTCGCCAATAAATTCTTTTGGTCAGCAAAATATTCAAAATCTTGTTGAGCCGTCAATCTCTATAGTTCCGGAACCAGAATTTAATACAATAGAAGACTTTCTATATATTGAGGGTCGTTCAAATCCGAACGCAATAATTACCGTTATGCTTGAAAAGCAGGGAAATCCAGAAAAACCAGTTAAATTTGTAAGAAATGCAGATTCTTTAGGGGAATGGGTGGTTACAGATAGAGTTTATCTAACTTCTGGAGATTGGAAGGTTGTTGCGAGGCAGCAGATCGGGGCTTCGGTATCTGGTTGGTCAAACCCAAGAATTATTAGATCTAAAGTTAATGGAATAAATATTTTTGGATTAAGGATTAAGTATGTATTTATAGCTTCAATTTTATTGTTTTTCTTATTAATTTTATTGGCAGTATTTATATATTTTAAAAAGAAAATTAATATTTTACAAAAAGGGCTTAGAGACAAGCAACTTAAAGATACAGAGGAGCGTTTTCATAAAGGATTTGCTGAAATCCGTAAGGACCTAATGGATCAGCTAAAAGCTTTGGCTCAAGAATCCCAGACTCGTCCATTAAAGCCAGAAGAAATAGAAAAGAGAGATAAAATATTGGAAGAAATAGATAGTATCGAAAGAAATCTAGATCATGATATTGGGGACTTGAAATAGATTTTTTTTAAATCTTTTGCTCTTTATGTTGATGGCGTGGCTCTTTTTAGAATTTCTTCTTTTGAACTAAAAATAAAACTATAAAACTTATCACTTCGTAAATATTTTTCGAACATTTCTCTAGCAAGTTTTTGTTTTTTCATAAAATCATCTACTGACATTGATTCGTAGTATTTATGGACTATTTGGGGAAGATTTTTTATGTCTGAAAATGGAACAAAAAGACAAAAATCGCGATAAGGAATAACGTCTTCTAGGGGAAGAATGAGTTCGGTATCAATTACTATTGGTATTCTGCCTAAGCTTAGTGCTTCATAAAATCTAGTAGACGCATTTCCGTCTCCTCGGACATCAAGCATTAGATCGCTAGATTTTATATTTTCTAAAAATTCTCTTCTTGCAATTTCAGGATCTAGAGAAATAGTCTTTCTATGCATTGAGAAAGATTTTCTAATAATAAATGAGGTTTTTACCAGCGAGGATGATTGTAGGTATTTTATTGATTTTTTACGAAAATAAATTCCCTTTTTACTAGCATTTATTTTTTGGTTTAAGGAGAGTATTGATTTTATTTCAATGTATAGATTTCTAATAAAAAGCTTGATTTTATCAGATATATTTTTAGAATCTGCCCAGCCACAAAATCCGATAATTGGAATTGTGTTGGTTTTGTTTCGATAAATAATTGAGGTTTCTAGCGATGCATCTGCTGCATTTGGTGGAATGACCAATTCCCAGGGTTTCATTGAATGGCGATAACCAGAATACTTCATGACGATGGCATTTTTTACTTTAATTTTTTGATCTAAATCGCCATAAGCATAAATTAATAATATTTTGTTATTAATTTTTGAAAAGCTTTCAGCTTCTTTAATATAGGAATCCTCTAATGATTTATATAGATGAGGAATAAGAATGAAGTCAGCATCCTGTATTTTATCAACTACTTTAAAAAATGGCTTATCAAAATACTTAAAAGCACTAGTGTTATATAGTTGATTATCGTTCTTCTTTTCACCAAAAATTGGATATAGTAGAGAAATAATTTGCTTATTCTCTAAAATTTTATAAATAAATATAGATACCATTTTATTAAATCAATCTGAATAAGTTATATTTTGGTGCCGGGAGAGGGTAATTGAACGTCGTCGCAAACTCCTCCTTAAAACCTTTCGGTTTCAATACTTCCTTCACGGGAAAACAAATGTTTTCCCGGCCCCTTTCCGGTTCAAGTCTTTTTATTAAATTATTAATGTGCCGGGAGAGGGACTTGAACCCTCAAGCCTTGCGGCATGCGATTTTGAGTCGCACGTGTATGCCATTCCACCACCCCGGCGCTAATCATTACATTCTAGCGAATTTAAAAATTTTCTTCCAACTCCGCTCTTTAAGAACTTTTCTCCAACCCTTGCTTCGGTATAGGTATTATATGCTTCGGTACGAATAATTTTAAAGGGTAAAAATGGCTTTGTTGCCTTACTGTAACCAGAATCATGTTCTTTTAATCTCTTCTCTAAATTATTATTGATTCCTACATGTCTATAATTTTTAATAAGGCTTCTTATTACATATAGGTAAATCATTGCGTTATTAGATTTTGAGCTTGCTTGCTAGGGACCGGCGGGCAGTCGCACGTGGTCGCCAGGGGCGACTAAATATGCCAGCTTGCTCGCCTTTGGCGAGTTCACCACCCCGGCGTATCTTTTTCTATTTCCCATCGCTAGAAACTAAAGAAGAAATCATCCATACATCAACGATTATCTGATTTAATGCGTTTTATGTATTATAACTATTGTAACGATTTTCTTGCAAAAATCAAAAAATGAGTTAAAATTTAATGTAATGGAGTTACAAATTCAAGAGCCAGTTTTTTTAATAGAGGTAGAAAAAATTAAGCCAAATCCTTTTCAGCCGAGAAAAATTTTTGATGAAGGGATGTTGGGCGAGCTCGCAAGTTCTATTAGAGAGTTTGGAGTTTTGCAACCAATTGTGGTTACTAAGGTTGAAAAAGACACGGAGCTTGGCACGGCCATAGAATATCAACTTATTGCCGGAGAAAGACGTTTAATGGCCTCTAAGCTAGTTGGATTGGAAAGAATTCCTGCGATAGTCAAGAAAGGAGTACAGGACAAGGAAAGATTAGAACTTGCTATAATTGAAAATATTCAAAGAGCAGAATTAAACCCAATTGAAACCGCTAGGGCATATTCAAGATTGCAAGATAATTTTAATTTAACTCAAAGAGAGATAGCAACAAGAATGGGAAAGAGTAGGGAGGTGGTGGCAAATAGTATTCGTCTTTTAAGTTTGCCTCAGAATGTTCAAGACTCATTATCTTCTGGTTCTATTTCTGAAAGTCAGGCCAGACTTTTACTTTCTGTTTCAGATATACCAAATCAACAAATGCTTTTTGAAGATATTCTTAAAAATAATTTGAGCGTGAGAGAGTTAAGAGGAAGAATAAAGAAAATTAAGGATGCTAGTTCTCTTTTTGCTGGCAACGTATCTCTTGCCGAGGCTCCAATGATGCTTCACGCAAGAGATCCTCAAGTGGTGGTTATGGAAAAAGAATTGGAGCAGTTTTTGGGGACTAAGGTTGAAGTGGTTAAAACGGGAGACATGGGACGCATTACTATTAATTTTTATTCTCCAGAGGAATTAAGTGGAATAATTAAGAAACTTTTAGAGCATGAGAAAAATATATTAGTGAGTAATCCTCCAGCCACATTTAATCCAGATTTTATGGTTTAGAAATTTAAAATTTGATATTAAAAAAAACAATCCGTCGAATGACGGATTGTTTTTTTAATATAATTATTCGCTATCTTTCTCTTCCTTGGAGTCTGAAACTTCTTTTGTATCTTTTTCTTCTGGTTTTTCACCGGTTGGATTATCCCAGGTGGCGTGTTTGCATTTTGGATAGTTTGAACATCCCCAGAATACTTTACCTCTAGCTCTGCCTTTAGAAACTCTTCTTTCTAAAAGTTCTCCAGCGCCACATTCTGTGCATTTTATACCAGTCGATTTTGGAGGTTCTTTTTGAAAACCACCAGTAGCGCCATCTATCTTTTTGGTATTTTTACATTCCGGAAAACCGGTGCAAGCTAAAAATTTACCAAATCTACCCATTTTGATAATCATAGGCTTTTGACACTTTTCGCATTTTTCGTCTGTTTTTTCTTCCATGGCTTCTTTGTTTAACACTTCTTTATATTTAATTTCTAAATTTTTTTCAAATGGGACGTAGAATTTTTTAATTGATTCTTGCCAGACCTCTTTCCCTTCAGCAATGTCGTCAAACTTATTTTCTAGATCGGCGGTGAAATTTATATCTATAATTTCTGGAAAATTTTCTCGCAATGTTTTATCTACTATTTCTCCGACCTCAGTCGGCTTAAACTTTCCAGATTCTTTTACGACATAATTTCTTGCCTGAATTACCGAGATAATAGGGGAATATGTTGAAGGTCTGCCTATGCCGTGATCTTCAAGTGTTTTGATTAAGCTTGCTTCGCCATAACGGCCCGGTGGTTCAGTTTCGTGCTCGTTGGATAAAATCTCTTTTAGATTTAGACTCTCTTTCTCTTCCAATTTTGGCAATTCTTTCTCTTCAAATTTATTTGGCCATATTTTTAAAAATCCATCAAAGGCTATTCTTTGGCCAGATGTTTTGAATGTGAAAATTTCTTTATCTAAACTATCTATACTAACGTGAATTGATTCGATTTTGGCCTCTTTCATTTGTGAGGCTAAAAATCTTCTCCAAATTAAATCATATACTTTAAATTCTCCTTTCTCTTCTAGAGATAATTTTTCTGGCATTGATTCGGGATTTGTTGGACGAATGGCTTCGTGTGCTTCTTGGGCGAGCTTGGATTTGCCTTTAAAAACTCTTCCGCCTGGGACTGCATAATCCACTCCTAGATTTGAATTAATCCAAGAGTTGGCTTTGTCTATTGCTTCTTTCGATATATTTACGGAGTCGGTTCTCATATAAGTAATAAGACCTTTTTCGTAAAGGCGTTGCGCCATGAACATAGTTTTTTTAGAGCTATATCCTAATTTTTTTGCTGATTCTTGCTGTAGAGTACTAGTAGTAAATGGGGCGCCTGGAGATTTTATGGAATCTTTTTTTACGATCGACGATACTTTGTATTTTGAATTTTGTATTTTTGTTTTTAAGTTCTCAGATTCTTCTCTAGATTTTATATCAAATTTATCTATACTTTTTCCATCTATTTTAGATAGAGAAGCTTCTATTGGTGCTTCGGAATCATTTTTTTTAAAAATAGCATCAAGGGTCCAATATTTTTGGGGTTTAAAATTTTTAATTTCAATTTCTCGATCCATAATAATTCTTAAAGCAACCGATTGTACTCTTCCGGCAGATAATCCTTTAGCTATTTTTTTCCATAGAAAGGGGGAGAGTTTGTAGCCAACAAGCCTGTCTAATATGCGCCTGGCTTGCTGGGAGTGAACCATGTTTAAATCAATGCTTCTTGGATGCTCTAGGGCATTCTCTATCGCGTTTTTTGTAATTTCGTGAAATGCTATTCTTTTTGTATTTTCGGGACTTATATTTAAAGCTTGAGCAAGATGCCAAGAAATTGCCTCTCCTTCTCTATCTTCGTCAGTTGCTAATATTATTGAATCTGCTTTTTTGGCTATCTTTTTAAGATTAGCAAAATTCTTTTTTGCCTTAACTGGAATTACATAATGAGGTTCAAAATTATTTTCAATATCAATTCCAAGCCTATTCTTTGGAAGATCTCGAATGTGGCCGAATGAAGATTCAACCTTATATTTCTTTCCTAAAAATCCAGATATGGTTTTTGCTTTTGTTGGAGATTCTACAATAATTAACTTCATTAAATTTTTGAATATTTACCAAACTTCTCTCTGATTAAATTATTAATTTCCAGATTTGTAAGAGATATTAAAATTTTTTCTAAAGAAAGCTTGGTTGTGTTACAAATACTTTCCATAGATAGATCCATATTTGATAAGGATATCAAATCATAAACCATTTTCTCCTCATTGTCTAATTTAGATAATAAATCTTCTTTTGTTTTACTATCTAAATCGATTTCTAAAAAATCAGCAATATCTTTTATTTCGTCCATTAGATTGGCTCCTGCCTTAATTAAACTATTTGATCCTTTGTAGTTTTGATTATTTATATTTCCAGGAACCACAAATATTTCTCTATTTTGATCTAGGGCAAAACGAGCAGTGTGCATTCCTCCAGATTTTTCTGGAGCCTCTACTACTATAATGGCCTTTGAGAGACCGCTTACAATTCTATTTCTTTCTATGAATTTTCTGGCAAGCGTTACGGAACCAATTGGATATTCTGAAACTAAAACTCCGTTATTATTTAAAATTAATTGTGCGATGCTGGAATTAGTTGATGGATATATTGTTTCTAGGCTGTTTGCTAATACCGCTATAGTTCTTTTTTTATTAAACAATGATCCTTTATGGGCTTCTGTATCTATTCCAAGAGCTAGTCCGCTTACTATAGAAACATTAAGTTGAGAAAGGCTTTTTGCAAATTCATAGGCTGTTTTTTTACCATGATCACTGGCCTTTCTTGTTCCAACTATGGCAACAATCAATTCTTCGTTTTTTATTTTTTCTCCTTTTTGATAAATCGCAAAAGGTGGCCATGGAATTTCCGTTAAATTTTTTGGAAAATCAGAGTCGGTATTTAATGTTAGCGTGATTTTTAATTCTTGAAGATTTTGCCACTCTTTGTCCGCATCTATTTCGGATTCTTTTTTTCTTATTTTCCAAGCATCGTCCCAGGATTTGAATTTTTCAAAGTCTTTTTTTAGCTTTGAATATTCACCTAGATGAAATTTTACTAGGGCGTTGTAGCTTATTTTTTCCTTCAAATTTCCATCTTTCTTATTCTTGGGCATTTTTATATAATAATAGTATAGAACTATGAATCAGTCTTTTAAAAAAGAACTATCTTTACTTTTAGCATTCAGCCTTGTTTTTATTTTAGGAATTTATATCCTTATTTTTTTTACTAGAAGAGATATTGTTGCTAGAGTTCAAAATATAAATTCTTTTAAACTAAGCTTATCAGAAAATTCTTTAGCTTTAAATGCTTTGGGAGTATTAGAGAGCGATAGAATGAAAACTTTAAAATACGGAGATTTTGTTAATTATTTTCTACCAGCAAAAGAGGGCCTTCTTTCTTTTAGGAGAGAAGTGTTTAGGGTTTCTACTGATAAAAAAATAGATGCTGGTTTTTCTTGGGGAGAAGAATCTGATGGAGGAGTTGGTGATTTGGGATCTATAGGTTTTGAAATCTCTTTAAAATTCCAACAACCTCAACAATTAGGTAGTTTTTTGAAGGAAATTCAACTTGGAAAATATTTCGTAAACATAGGATCAATTAAGTCTTCTAGGGACGGTAGCGATTTTAAAGCATCTATTTTTGGATCAATTTTTTACAAAAAGGATAGTTTAAAAGTTGAGTAATAAAACCGTGAATAAAAAAAATTTCAACTTGGATTATGTTTTATGGATATCGGCAATGATTTCTTTTTTGCTGTTGCTTTTGTTTTCTATTGGTTTTGTTTTGTTTTTGTTAAATAATTTTAAAGAGGCATTGTCTAGGGATGTTTCTTCTACTAGGCAATTTGAAAAATTTAAGATCGATGAATTGGATAAGATTTTAAACGAAAGAAAATTTTAGAAGATCTTGCAGTTTTTGAGATTTTCTATATAATTTCCCCATATTTACCAATGCGGGTGTAGTTCAGTGGTAGAACGCCATACTGATAATATGGAGGCCGATGGTTCGATTCCATCCACCCGCACATTATACTTTCGAAGTATAATTATATAAACATTCGCGCGCATAGCTCAGTGGTAGAGCGTTTCATTGACATTGAAAAGGCCCCAAGTTCAATCCTTGGTGCGCGCACATTTGATTAATTTTACACGGTCAAGATTTAATTTAAAAAAATGATAATTGAAGGAAAAAAAATTGCCGAAGGTATAGTCGCTGGCTTAAAAAAGAATAAGCCCATTGAAAAGGGTATAACGGCCATTCTTACCATGGAAGATATGGTTTCGGAGTCTTTCCTTTTAGAAAAGAGAAAAATTGCAGAGCAATTGGACATAAAATTTGAATTAGTAAGGCTTTCTGATTTTTCAGAAGAGAAAGAAATATTAGCTAAAATTGAAGATTTAAATAAAGATAAAAATTGCGGGGGAATTATTTTGCAATTGCCGGTTGCTGAAAAATTCAATAAAGATAATTTAATATCTAAAATAGACGAAAAAAAAGACATTGATTGTTTGAAGGGCGGAAAATTAGTCTTACCTCCGGCCGTTGAAACATTAAAATCTATTTTAAAGTTTTATAAATTTAATCTTAAGGATAAAAAGATATCGGTTGTTGGTCTGGGTTTTTTAGTTGGTGGTCCGATTTCTAAATTTTTAATAGATGAAATTGGCAAAGAAAATGTTTCTTTATTCGATGAGAGTAATTTTAATAAGGAAAAATTAGCCGAATCAGATTTGATAATTTCTGGGACTGGCTCGCCAAGGCTTATTAATGGAGAATTCATAAAGAAAGGAGTATTTTTGGTTGATTTTGGATATTCGTATCCTGATGGAAAAGTTTCTGGAGATTTTGACTTCGACTCTTGCGAATTAAAATCTGGCTGTATTACTCCGACCCCTGGAGGGACTGGACCAATATTAATTGCAGAATTATTTTCTAATTTTTATAAGTTAAATAGTTAGTGATAAAAATGAATAGAGTTTTCTAGGTTTAAATAAATGGAAGAAATTGTTTTAAAAAAGGAAGAAAAAATAAAGGATGAAGAATTGATCAGACTTTCTATTAAGGATCCGTCTTATTTTTCTTTTATCGTAGAAAGATATGAAGACGCATTTTTAAGGAATGCTTATAAAGTTTTAAGAAAAAAAGAAGAGGCCGAAGATGTTGTTCAGGAAACTTTTGCAAAAATATATTTAAACGCAAAAAAATATCAACCAAAAGAAGGTGCTAGTTTTAAAAGTTGGATGTATAAAATTTTAATGAACACTTCTTTTACTCATTATCAGAAGCAGAAAAAGTTAATAGGTAAGACTCAGTATCTTGAAAATATGGGTTATAATGATGATGAACCAGAATCAAAGCTGAAAGATTTGTCAGAAGATTTTGATATGAAGTCCGAGGTTAGGAGAGTGATAGAGAGAATGCCGAAACATTTAGGGCGTCTCCTTGAGTTCTACTATTTTGAGGACTTGTCTTATGAGGACATAGCAAAAAAAGAAGGTATTAGCGTTTCAAATTTAAAAATGAGACTTTTCAGGGCTAAAAGGATTTTTAAAAAATTAAGTGTCTAGTTTAAAACTAAAATGGAAAAAAATTTACTGAAAGATAAGATACTTTTTAAAATTTATGGAATGTGGTTTTTTAGGCGCTCTGCGCCTCTTTTGGTTACTGAGCTTTTAATTGGAGTCATTGCTTTTTATTTTTTAGCAAAGAATGTTTTTATAGAAAGAATAATCTCTAATGCTTTTTCTTCTGCGCTTGGCAGTCCCTTTAAATTTGTAGTATATTTTTTAAACGCTTTTTGGGTCTCAAATTTTCTAAATCAATTGATTTCTATATTAATAGTTTTGTCCTTAATTTTTCTTTTAAGAGACATTAATAAAAGTTTTGTGGCTTATGCGGCCATGAAGAGGAAAAAGCTTTTTGAAAAAATTGGGCTTGAATCTTAAATATAAAACATGGATTTCCCAAAAATTTTATATGATGATAAGGATTTTTTAGCTGTTTACAAGCCCTATGGAATGTTGACTCATGGAACTGGAAGAGGGGATAAGGATTTTTTAGAATCTGAATTTAAGGAGTCTCTTGCGGACTGGGTTTTGAAAAAATATCCAGAAACTGCAACCGTTGGCGAGGATCCGGTTTTGAGACCGGGAGTTGTCCATAGGCTTGATCGTGATACTTCCGGGGTAATTGTTATTGCAAAAAATCAGGAAAGCTTTTTATTTTTAAAAAATCTTTTTAAAGAAAGGAAAATAGAAAAAAAATATATTGCGATAGTTTTCGGAAAAATTAATCCTAAGGATGGAGTTATCGATATGCCCATTGGTCTTAAGAGTGGGACTATAAAAAGAACAGTATTCTCTAAAGTTGCCAAGATGATGAAAGAGGCCGTCACTGAATATAAGACCTTAAAGATTTTAGAAGATGGAAAAAATATTTTTTCAGTCATAGAGTTAAGACCCCTAACCGGAAGAACTCATCAACTAAGAGTTCATTTAAATTCTATTAATCATCCTGTGGCGGGAGATCTTCTTTATGGTGGCAAGAAAAATTGCAAAAAATCTTTACTTTTCTTTGGTAATTCTAGGTTGTTCTTGCATGCTAAATCCTTAGAGTTTACAGATAGACAAGGTAAGAGAATTAAGGTTGAAATTGACCCTCCTGGTGTTTTTCAAGAAGCGTTAGATCGATTTTAGTTCGCCCTTCTGGCTTTTCAAGTACTTTATTGAATATTTCACTTCCAGATTCTTTCCATATATATCCTTCTGGCGCCTCTATTAAGTATTCAAAAGAGACATTGGCTCCAGATTGTTTGTCGAATACAAATTCAAACAAACTTTCATCTTGCGGAAAGGTTACTCCTCCTAAGTTTTCGTATTCTAATTCTACTTTTTTTATTTTACCCATAGATGTATTCATCCAAAACTCAAAAACATTTTTATCTGATTCTTTGAGATTTATTATTTGAAATTCTTTATTTATTTCCTTGCTTTCTTCGAGATTCTTTAATTCTGGATCTTCAACAAAATTCATATTCGCGTAATTCGAGTCCGGAATTTTTGGAATAATATCATTTCCTTTTATGTATGTGAATTTTGAATTGCGTGGAAGATAGGTTTTGATAATGCTTTTATTGGTTTTTTGATACCAGTAATCATCACTACTTTTGCCGTTGTGTGTTTTTTCTATGGTTAAAAAATTATTTATTTTCCCATTGATATAAATTTTACTTTCCAGTTTTATTTTTTGACTGGTAACGGCATCGCTTTTACCACCAGCGATGTTTGAAGATGTTATGCCTAAATAATCCCCATTAAATCGAGAGGGAATTTCATAAACTCTTCCTGCAATGTTTAAATTTTCTAGATAACTTTGAATTTCAAAATTTTTTGCATAAAACATAATATCTTTGTTTTTGATATGATCTTGGATTTTAAATGCAAGATATTCTTTTTTTGTATCATCTAGATTTTTAAAACTATCCATTATTTTTTCGAATAAAACTTTAATTATCTTTTTTGGCTTATTGTTGAGTTTGTCTTTTCCTGCCTCAACTTCTTTCTGTAATATGTCTAAGAAATTTTTTGAGTTTACTTTTAAATTATATTCTTCAAGATTTATATCCTCGGTCGATTCGAGAACGCTTTTTAAAACATTAATATTGACAGCAATCGCGCCCTCAAAAGTATTTGATTTTTCGTTATAAATTTTCGATTTTTCAAGAAGCTCTAATGTTTTTTTAGCAGAATCTTTAAAATCAAAGAACCAATTTGCGTCTCTTGCACCAAAATTTTCCGTCAATCCCTGAAGTTCTTTTGGTGGAACTATCTTGGCGTCTAGTTGACCGTCCGGATCATATATATCCCAAACCTTTATTTCTACTAATCCATTATTATTCCAAATCGTTTCTGCGTATGACCCAGTGAAGCCTCCTCCTGGGCGGAGTTCTCCTGAGTTTTCAAAAAAAATAGCAATTCTTTTATCTTCCTTAGTATTTAATAAATTAATAATTGAGCTAAGTAGTTTATTTGTATTTCCGATTTTTAAAGAGTCTCCAAGTTCTAATTGGTCTTTTAGTGTTTGTGAATTTATGTTTTTTAATTTATTTAAACTTAATTCAATGTCTTCTGTGTTTTTGTGAATTTTTTCTAAATTTTCTATAAGAAGATTACCTTTCTGATTAAAAAACCAATCGACTCCATTTGCTTTTAAGTTAGACGAATTAACCGATAGATCTATAAAATTTTTGCTAGCACTCTTAAAGGAATCGAAACCTTCTTTTAAATATTGAGCTGGTTTTAATATAGAGCTAAATAATTCAACGCCTTTTTTAAATCCATATTTCTTTGCAATTAATTCAATGCCAGAAAAATCATCATCTGCTTTTTTTAGAAAACTGGTTGCTTTTTCTGGACTGAGACGTTCCATTTCTGATCGGCCATTTTTTAGGTTTTCTATTATTGAGACTGAATTAATTTTGGTAATCTTTTTTAGCTCTCTATATCCTAAAAATTCAACTCCTAAAAACGTAAATAATAATATAAAAATACCAAGAAAGATTTTTTTAATCTTAGATTTTATTTTTACAGAGTTAGCTTCGCTGTCTCTTATTTTTATTCCGTACAAAGCAAGCGTTTTTGGATCTTTCATTTATTGGTTTGTCTATTAATTTTTTTAGACATGCTTTCGTATAAAAATGATTCTTGCACAAAACTTATACTTCGTTCTTGTTTAGAAATATGCTTAGCATTTCTTTTGCAAAATTTTCCCAAGAAAATCTGGAAACGTTTTTAATTCCTTCTTCTTCTAATTTTAACCTTAAATTATTATTTTCTGAAATTTGTTTTATGGCCCTATATAGTTCATCCGGTTTCCACGGATTTATTTTTGGCATTGCTAGGCTTGTTTCTGCAATTGAGGTTCTGTCGGAGATTATGGCTATTTTGCCACACTTTTGAGCTTCGAGTGGCGGAAAACCAAATCCTTCAAAGAATGATGGATAAATAAAATATTCTGAACAATTGTATAAATAACTTTTTTCCTCTTCTTTGATCTTGCCCCAGAGAAGAATATCTTTACCAAAACTTGATTCTTTTATTGTTTTTATTGTTTTTTTATAAAGCCAACCACGGCCACCAGCTATTATTAATTTAAATTCTTTAAAGAGACTATCTTCTTTTAAAATATTAAATGCTTTAATGATTAGGTCTATATTTTTTCTTGGTTCAATTGTCCCCAAAAAAAGAATAAAAGGATAATCTATTTTATATTTTTCTTTAAATTTTATAAGTTCAGGAGAATTTTGGCTTATTTTTTGTATTGTTTTTGAAATGCCCGGATAAATCACAAATATTTTATCTTCTCTTATTTTAAATGTGTTTATTATGTCTTTTTTTGTAAATTGCGAGTTAGAAATTATTATGTCGGCATTTTTGATTTGAAATTCAATATTCTGCATTTTATGCCAAATTCTTTGTTTGATGGTGAAAAATTGCGGGTAATGAAGAAAGGATAGGTCGTGAATTGAGATTATTTTTTTTGCATTTTTAACCGGCAAATAGTTGAAGTGGGGAGACCAAAGAACGTCGCATTTTAATATCGTATCTATTTTGGGAACTAAGCTGAATTTATTTAGAAGATTAAAAATTATATTAGGAATACGCCAATTTACTATTTTGGCATTTTTAGGAATCTCTATGTTTATGTCATGCTTAAAGAAAGAATTGGCGAATAATATATATTCGTTTTTTTTATCAAGCTCTAGAATATGCTTGACTCCTTGGAGGGTATATTCTCCAATACCGCTAAAATTCTTAGAGTTAAGTAGGCGTATATCTATGAGAATCTTCATTTATTAGTTAAAAACTTATAGATATTAATGTAATAGATAGGAATTTGACTCTTTGTCGTTATTTCTATAATATAGCTAGTATATAAATTTTACTATAACATCCCTTAATTTATAGAAATAACGAGGTAGGGTGCGAGAAGCGGAAATATAACGTTTTAAAAATTAAGCAATAGTATAATTATTTAAATTAGATTAAAAAATATTACCATGATTGATAAAGAATTACTTCCAAAAATAAAGTCTGGCGCTACGGTGCGCGTCTTTGAAAGAATAAAGGAAAAGGATGGAGAAAGACTTTCTAGATTTGAAGGCTTAGTTATTGCAAGAAAACATGGCTCTGAAGCGGGTGCTAGTTTTACCGTTAGAGCAACTGTTGCTGGTGTTGGTATGGAGAAGGTTTATCCTATTAATACGCCACTTATTGCTAAGGTTGAGATTATAAAATCTCCAAGGAAAGTATCAAGATCTAAACTTTACTATGTAAGAGATATCTCAAAGAAAGAGATCAGGCAGAAGCTTGAAAGAGGAGATAAATAAAACTAAAAAACCGCCGAAAGGCGGTTTTTTAGTTTTATGGATATTTGTGCGCGGGACAGGAGTTGAACCTGCACGCCCGAAGGCGCTACCACCTCAAGGTAGTGCGTCTGCCGTTTCGCCACCCGCGCGCTTAATCACTGGTCGCGAACATTGCTGTGATTGGCTTTTATTCTATCTAATTAGGAGTTTTTATTCAAATTTTTTACAATGTATAGATACATACTTAAATGAGAGAATTTTTTGCAGAAGCATTGGTTTTGGATTGTAAGATGCAGGGAGAGGCTGATAAAAGAGTTTTTTTGTATGCGAAAAACTTTGGAAAAATTATGGGCAAGGTTAAATCGGCTAGAAAAATTAAATCAAAGCTTTCTCCTAATTTGCAGATATTAAATTTTGTTAGCGCAAAGATTATTGAAAGGGGAGGATTTCAAATTATAGACGCTTTAAAGGAGGGAAATTTGGCAATGAGCCAAAAGAATATAAAAGCTGTAGAACTTATAAATGACTTAACTGAAGTGGGGGAAACCGATTTAGATTTATGGAAAATAATAATAAGCGGCAAACTGGAGATTAAAAAAATATTAGAAAGTCTTGGATTTGGAGTTAAATATGCAAGCTGTTTTAATTGTGAAAATAAAAAAATTAAATTCTTTTCTTCAAAAGATTTATGTTTTTATTGCGAAAATTGCGTTAATTATGAAAGATTTCAGGAAAAGATTTATTTAATTTAGGTTTTATGTGCTTGTGACTACTTAATGCTTCTTATATAATGTAGGAATATGAATTTTAAGCGATTTTTTATTGTTTTTTTTATTGTTTTGATAGTTTTGGGGGGTTTAGGTGCTTTTGGATATTTTTATTTAAAATCTAAAGATGCCGAAAACTTGAATGCTAAATTTATTATTCCAGAGAAAGTTAGCATAGGAGTTCCTTTTTCAATTGACGTTGAGGTAAATAATGGAACAGGAGATGTTTTAAATAACATTGAATTAGAGCTTCAAGTTCCTGAAGGAGTGGCTTTTTTGGGTAAAGACACAAAAAAATATTTTTTAAATAAGATTCTTGGGAATTTAGGTTCTGGAAGCTTAATTAGCGAACACTTTGATTTAATTGCGCTTTCTGGCGAAAATTCTGTTAAGCAGATAACGGCAAAAATTTCTTATGAACCAAAAGGCCTTAAATCTACCTTTGAAAAATCTTTTTCTCAAGACATTATTGTGTCAGATTCAGGATTGAATTTAGATTTAATTATTCCAGAGAAGGTTTTTTCTGGAAGCGATATTAATTTTGAGATAAAATATAAAAATATTTCTCCCGAAACCATTAAAAGCATTTCCATTAAAATGGAATATCCGAAAGATTTTAAATATAAATCTTCAAATATTTCTCCAGACTTTACTTCAAAAAATTGGGATGTTGGTGATTTGCGAAGTGGTTCCGAAGGGTCGCTCAAGGTTAATGGCAGTTTTTTGGGATCCCAGGGCAGTTCTTCGGATATAGTTACTCAAATCTTTGCTGATTTTTCTGGTGAAAGCTATTTAATAGCAGAAAAGAAATCTTCTATAAAATTAGAAGCAGCACCTTTGTCGCTTTCTGTGTCTTTATCTCAAAATAAAGAATACGCAAAATTGGGAGATTTGCTGACGTATTATCTCGATTATAAAAATAATACTGGGGTTCAATTAAAAGATATTATTATAACTGCAAAAATTTCTGGTGAAATGTTTGATGTTTCTACTGTTTCTGGAAATGGAAATTTAAATTCTCAAAACAATGCCGTAGTCTGGAGAGCTTCTTCTGTGCCAGGACTTTCTTCTTTGTCCCCAAATGAAAATGGAAGAGTGGATTTTTCCATAAAAATAAAAAATGCATTTAATATTAAAAAAATAAACGATAAAAATTTCTTACTTAAAGTTGATGCTCAGGTGGAGTCTCCAACTGTTCCTCAGGCAGTATCGGCCTCTAGAACTATTGGTTATGGATCGCTTGAGACAAAGGTTTTGGGAAATATTGTTTTTGATACTGCCGGTTATTTTAGAGACGCTTCTTCTGGGATTATTAATTCAGGATCTTTGCCCCTTAGACAAGGCTTGAAAACACAATTTACTATTCATTGGATAATAAAAAATTTTGCTAATGACGCGAGAGATGTAAAAATTATTTCAAGGCTTGGCCCGAATGTTACCCTTAAAACCTCTAAGACAAATGTTTCTGGGGCAAATGTTTCTTACAATGAAAGAACTGGCGATGTTTCTTG
>SIBX01000011.1 GCA_009694925.1 Minisyncoccota bacterium | reverse complement strand
TAATTGAGAGAAATAAAATGTTTTATGGTTTATAATGATTTATAAGCTTATTTTATCCAAGAAACTATTAAAAAATAAATATATCATGGACGACCAATTTTATTCGATATCTGGAGAACAAACCTTACATAAATTAAAATCTAATTTTGGTGGCTTATCAAAAAAAGATGCTGAAGAAAAATTGAATGTTTTTGGGCCGAATAAACTGCCAGAGGGAAAAAAACAGAGCTTTTTTTCTATATTTCTGGGCCAGTTTAAAAGTCCGTTAATTTATATATTAATATTCGCTGATGTTGTCGGTTTTTTTTTAAAAGAATATATAGATTCCTATATTATTCTTTTTATATTGCTCTTTAATGCGGCTTTAGGGGCAATTCAAGAAGGAAGGGCTCAAAATACATTGGCGGCATTAAATAAGCTAGTCAAGACGAATGCAAATGTTTTAAGAGATGGAAAAGAAATAACAATTGAGGATTCTGAAATTGTTCCTGGAGATATTATTTTGCTTCAGGAAGGTGAAAAAGTTCCGGCAGATGCAAGATTATTTGAAGTTCATAGCCTAAAAATTGATGAGGCATCTCTCACCGGAGAATCAGAACCGGTTAGAAAAATATCAGAAACTCTAAAAGAAAATCTGAATACTCCTGAACAAAAAAACATGGTTTTTAAGGGAACTACTGTTTCGGTTGGATCTGGAAAAGCTATCGTTGTACAAACTGGTATAAAAACCATGATCGGAAATATTTCAAAATCTATTTCTGAGACCAATACAGAAATTCCCCTTACAAAAAATTTAAAAAACCTTGCAAGAGGAGTAGTTGTAATAGTTATTATGCTTACAATTGGGATATTTTCCTTGGGAATCTTAAAGGGCCAAAAACCAAAAGAAATGTTTATAACGACAATCGCAATTACGGTTGCGGCTATACCAGAAGGACTTCCATTAGTATTGACCGTAACCTTGGCGGCTGGAGTTTGGAGAATGTCAAAGAAGAGGGTTTTAGTTAAGAAATTACAAGCAGTTGAGGCGCTGGGTCAAGTTAATAGAATTGCAGTTGATAAAACCGGAACTATTACTAAAAATGAACTTATTATACAGAGAGTTATCTCTGGAGGAAAAGAATATGAAATTTTTGGATCTGGCTATGATCCAAATCCAAAAATAAAAAACCCAGACAATGAGCTTATCTTGGCTGCAAGGATCGGAGTATTATGTTCAAACTCAAGAATTTCTATGACTAAAGACGGACAATATAGGATTATTGGAGATCCAACGGAAGGAGCTATGAATATATTTGCGGAAAAACTAGAGATAAAAAAAGACGATTTACTGCTTAGGGAATACGGCCAAATAAATGACTTCCCTTTCGATTATGAGAAAAAAATCCATATGTCGATAAACCAAAAAGATGGAAAAAACTTTTTAGCAGTTACTGGAGCACCAGAAGTCATACTAGGGCTTTCTGATAAATTTTATGATGGAGGCAAAGAAGTAGATTTCCTAGAATCTTTTAGAAAAAAATATGAAAAAAGATTTCTAGAGCTTTCTTCTGATGGATTAAGAGTTATTGCTTTTGCATATAACAATAATGCTCCAGAAAATTCAAACCAAGATAATATTCCCCAATTGGTTTTTGGAGGCCTCTTTGCTATGAGAGACGGTTTAAGGCCCGATATAGAAAAAAACGTACAAAGAGCAAGGGATGCTGGAATAACAGTTTTTATGGTCACGGGAGACCATGCAGAAACCGCAAAAGCCATTGCAAGACAGGCTGGAATTTGGAAAGAAGGCGATGAAGTCATAATTGGTGACGAATTAAAGACAATGTCGGACAAGGATTTAGAAGAAAAGCTTTTAAAAACCACTGTTTTTGCAAGGGTTACACCAGAGCATAAAATGAAAATTATTGAGAGCTATAAAAAACGAGGAGAAATCATTGCTATGACTGGAGATGGAGTTAATGATGCCCCTTCTCTTGTAGCGGCTGACTTGGGCATAGCAATGGGCAAAATTGGAACAGAGGTTGCAAAAGAGGCATCTGATCTTGTTTTAATGGATGATAATTTTGGAGATATAATTTCTGCGGTTGAGGAGGGCAGAAATATGAGACAAGGTCTTAGAAGAACAATCACTTATCTTTTTAGTTCTAATTTTGGAGAAATATTACTGATAATTCTTGCTTTATTTTTTGACTTACCCATCCCCCTTATTGCAGGACAATTAATTTGGATGAACGTTGTGACTGATACATTTTTTGACATATCGCTATCTTTGGAACCAAAAAATCCAAGTTTAATGAAAAAAGCCACTAAAATAAGAAAGAAACTTTTTGATTCTTTTATGTTAACCAGAATTTTAATCGTCGGTCCAATAATTGCAATCGGCGCGTTTTGGCTATTTAAAGAGTTTGCAAATAGCGATCCAACTAAAGCAAGAACGATTGCACTCACGGCATTGGTTGTTGGACAGTGGTTTAATTCTTTGAGTTCTAGATCTGAAACAAGATCTGTTTTTGCGATGAATCCTTTTTCCAATAAGTTTTTACTAGGCACACTATTAAGCGTTATGGTTTTACATATTGGAGCAGTTTATCTTCCTTTTATGAATAAAATCTTAAGAATATCTCCGCTGGACTTAAGTGATTGGAAACAAATTTTTATGGTTGGAATTGCCGTACTTGTGGTTGAAGAGCTAAGAAAATTTAGCTATAAGATGATGGAAATCTATAGTCTTAAGAGAAAAGTGACACTAATGCGCTAATACACACGAATGATGTCAATGAGAGTTAAGTTCATAATTAGTGTCGTATGTGTGAGTTATTTATATTCAGATTTAATTTTTAAAATCAGTGCCTTAACCTCATTTGGGTTAGAAATCTGCTTAAAGAGAAACTCTCCATCTGTTCCTGCGCTTTGAATTTTAAGGGTTCCATAATCTAAAAAGGTAGCAATAATTCCTTTAATTATAGTTGTAATATCTTGAATGTCTTTAAAATTTACCGAGGATACAAATCTGCGAAATAAGCCCTTAAGTTCAATAAAAATCATTCTTTCGCTGGTAACTATCCAGATATCAAGATAATAATTGGTAAGATTTAAAAATAGTCCGAGGAGAGCAAATTCCAGCAGTAAGTAGAAAGACAAATTTATATAAGAATCAAATTCTAAAATAGTTTCGCTGGAGAAAACGTAAATTAAGCCATATTTCAAAAAAAATATTAGCGCAATATTAAAGACAGTTCTTGAAATTATAAAGAATAAAGCTATCCAGTGACGTCTATATATTGAAACTATTTTTTCGTTTTGACCTAGACTTAGCATTTTTTAAGATAAATAAATTTTTGCAAAATACTGGAAGACCATATATATGACTATTAAAAATAGTAGATCCATTATAAAAAGAATAAATTTCCCACCAATATCAAATCTGGGAGAAAATCTTGTAAAATGGTAATGAATAAAGAGAATAGTAATAAAAATAATGGCCTGAAAAACTATTACTACCCAAAAAGATCCATTAGTAACTAAATAATCTATATCTATAAAATTTGAAAAATCTAAGCTAAAATTCATTTATTTTCAATAAAAATAACTATATTTATATGTTATACTATTAAAAAAGGTTAGCCAACTCATTGAAATTAAAAGATTATGAAATATGGAGCATAATGATATCTCTTTAAGGCAAGCCGGAAGATTATTAACCGATAAAATACCGACAGTAAATGAAAGAGAAACAATCGCTGAAGCGGAAGCTTTTATTATCAAAAACTCCAAAGAACTTGAGACAATTAATTATATTTATGCAATTAATGAAAAGAAGGAGCTCAAAGGAGTTTTATCTATTAGGGAATTATTTCAATCTCCTAAATCAACCAAAATTGCCGAAGTTATAAAAAGGAGAGATGTTATATCCGTAAGACCGCACACCGACAAATCTAGGGTTGCTCTTCTGGCTTTTGAAAATAATCTTAAAGAAATTCCAGTTACAGAAGCCGATGGAAAATTATTGGGAGTTGTCACTTATAATAAAATTTTAGAAATTTTAAATGAAGAGCATGTCGAGCAAGTCTTAAAGGCAGCTGGTATTAATAAATTTGAAAAACAAGCAGAAAGCATAATAGGAGCATCGAGCCTTACAATAATCAAAAAAAGATTGCCTTGGCTTATTTTGGGCATTGCGGGAAGTACTCTTGCGGCTGGTATTATTAATTATTTTGAAGGTTCTCTAGAAAAGATTATATTGCTTGCCTTGTTTATACCTGCAGTAACTTATATATCCGGAGCAGTCGGAAATCAAAGTGAAACAATATTTATTAGAACAATTGCTTTGGATAGAAACTTTAATATTTTGAAATATTTAAAGAGAGAGTTGCTGGTTTGGCTCGGAATGTCTATACCTCTCTCAATCGTTATTTTCACTATTTCAATATTGCTGTGGCATACTTTAATAGTCAGCCTAACCCTTGCGATAACTGTTTTTATATCAATACTGGTATCAATGATGATCGCAGTAATCCAACCATGGCTTTTTGCAAAAATAAAAATTGATCCTGCTGTTATAGGAGGGCCATTAGACACTATTGTGTCTGACTTGATCAGTATCATAGTTTATTTCTCAACGGCGACTTTTTTATTAAATTTTTTACAGTAGTTCCGTGGAATTAATAAGGTTAGAAAATTTGGATTCTAAAATTAAAGACGTTGTCTCGGCTTTAAAGGCTGGGAATTTAATTATATTTCCAACGGAGACTTTGTATGGAATAGGAGCTAATGCGCTGAACGAAGAGGCTGTTAGAAAAATATTCACTGTTAAAAAAAGACCAGAATCCAAGCCAATATTGATTTTGATTTCAGAGATTGAAATGTTAAATAAACTTGTTTTAGAAATTCCTAAAATTGCACGTGATTTAATTTATAAATTCTGGCCTGGACCATTAACTATAATTTTTTCCGCCAAAGGCGGATCCGCCTTTGGCGGAAAAAATAAGACTGGGCTTCTTAATGCCCTGAATCCATACGGGAACACGGTCGCAATAAGAATGACATCCTCAAAAACAGCTCAGAAAATAATTACTCTTTGCGGATTTCCAATTACTGCAACTTCTGCGAATCTTAATGGGAAAGAAGCTATTAAAAATTATAAAGAAGCTATGGAGCAATTTGGAAATTCTTCATTAATTAGATATATGATTGAAGATGAAAATATGAAAGATTCAAAACCTTCAACAATAATTGATGTAAGCGATGGTAACTTAAAGATTGTAAGAGAAGGGGTAATCGAAGAAAGAGAAATTAGATTTTTAAGTTAGTATTTTGTACATTTAAATTATTCTTTTTTCTTTCTTAGGAAAGATGGTATGTCTAAAAAAGAATCTTCTTTCTTAGATTCTGGCATTTTCTTGTCTTCTTTTTTGTCCAGAGGAACGTTTATTATTCTTTCCTTTTTACCTTCAAGATCCATGGATATAGATTTTCCAAAAACTCCTAGTTTTTGTTCTTCAAAAAGAGGTTGACCAGGGCTTTCTAGGCTTCTTAATGATTGTCCAGTGAAGTTTGTGGCAATTAAAGTAACTTTAATCTGTCCCTTGTTTAGTTTTTTATCGTTATAGGCTCCAAAAATTATTTTAGCGCTAGGATCAACAACGGTTGCAATATTTTCAGCTATTTCATTGATTTCGGCCATTTTTAAGTCTCTATTCCCGGCGACTCCAAAAAGAACGCCCTTGGCTCCATCTGCATTTATTTCAAGTAAAGGAGATTTTAGAACTTGATTAACTGCGACCGAAGCCCTGTTCTGCCCGCTAGCTATTCCAATACCAACAAGAGCTGGACCAGCATCTTTCATAATGGCCCTGATATCAGAAAAATCTAGATTAATTATTCCTGGCATAGAAATTAATTCTGAAATTCCTAAAACAGCGCTACGCAATACTTCATCAATAAACTCAAAAGCTTTTACTAAGGGTGTGTCTTTTTTTATTATAGAAAAAATCCTGTCGTTAGGAACTATAACAATAGTGTCAACTTTATCCTTCAGGCGATTTATGGCTTCATTGGCTATTTTAATTCTCTGAGAGCCTTCAAAATTAAATGGCTTAGTTACTACCGCAACCGTTAGGGCCCCCGCCTCTTTGCATATCTCAGCAACCACAGGGCTCGCACCAGAGCCAGTTCCGCCGCCACCGCCAATGGTTAAGAAAACTATATCTGCCCCTTTAACCGCCTCTACTATCTCTGCTCTGCTTTCCTCTGCCGCCTGACGACCTAAATCTGGATTCATGCCAGTTCCCAACCCGCGGGTTAAATTTTTTCCTATATAAAGCTTCTTTTTTGCTTTACTATAATCTAAATCTTGAGCGTCGGTATTAATAGCAATAAACTCAATTCCTCTTATGCCCATATCTTCACACATTCTAGAAACGGCATTGCCTCCACCACCACCAATTCCTATGACTTTTATTTTAGGAGCGTAATTGGCGAAGTTAAAAATTTTCTTTTTTGAAGACAAAACAGACGAGCTTGAAATATCTTTTGCCTCATTAACTTCCAGATTTTCCTTGCTGTTTTTATTTTTTTTGGACATATTTTTCAAAAAGAAACTTAAGGTAGAAAGACTTTAAATATTTTCTTAAAGAATGATTTGGTATTTGAAAATTTTGGCTTTGATTCAAAATTTTTCTCATAACCAGATATCAGAAGACCTAAGGCTCCTACATACTCAGGATCTTCTATCTTCTCAACTAATGATGGATTTTCTATTTCAAACTCAGAGTAACTTGCAACACCCACATCACAAGAAAGATTCATTTCCTGTCTTATTAGATCAACCATCTTAGGAAGCTTTGCACCACCACCTACGACTATGACGCCAGCAGGAAGATTGGCTAACTTTCCTATCCTTTTAAGCTCATTATTTACGAATTCCATAATTTCTGCAAGTCTTGCTTCAATTATCCCAGCAATAAAGCGTTTCGTAACAGATCCGCTAATTCTTGAATCAACTTTTTCTAAATCTACTGATTCGCGTGCACCAACTAATTTTTGGATAGCTGATCCGTAATTGAGTTTTATACTCTCTGCAATAACCGGAGGAACCTTAAGTCCGATAGCAAGATCGTTGGTAATATTACCCGATCCTAAAGGAACTACTGCGGCGTGAATTAATTTTCCCTCTTCATAGACACAAAAATTTGTTTTTCCAAATCCTATATCAAGCAGGGCAACTCCTAGTTCTTTTTGATTTTTGCTTAGTACGGCTCGAGCGCTCGCAATTGGCCCCAAAATAATTCCCGAGATATCTCCACCTAGGGTCTCTATGGCTTTGACCATACTCGTTACGGCAGGAGAAAAAGCATCAATTATGACACTTTTAACCTCTAGACGATTTCCCATCATGCCTAACGGATCTTTAATACCAGAAATACCATCTACAATATATTCATTAATAATAGAATGAAGAATCATTCTGTTTGATGGAAGATTTATTGCCTGAGAGCTTTGCACTGCTCTATTTACATCATCTTCAAAGATTTCATAATCAGCACGGGATACGGCCACGACGCCTATTGATGGACGAACTTGTATGTCTCCCCCGTTGACTCCAAGAAAGATATTTTTTTTGGCAGTTTTTGAAAATTTAGAAATCTCATTAAAAACGAAAGAGAGCGAATGAACAGCATCACTAAACTCATGAACGACACCCCTCCTGACTCCAGAGGTGGCCATTTTAAACATTTCTGAAAGCATTAATTTGCCCTCATCGCTAACTCTCCCGATGGCAACTTTAACGCTCTCTGATCCTATGTCCATTCCAATAAAATAATCTCTCATAAATCAAACTCTTTTTAAAAAAGATGTTTATTAAAGTATAGATAGATGCAGGATTATTTTCCAGTTGAAAACTAATTCTAACTATTCTTTTAAATAAATATATTAAATTACTATTAATAAAAAACTAATTTGATGCCAGGATATCCTTCTCTAATTTTTCCATTTTTAATCTATCCTTGGTTTTTTGATGATCAAATTCTAGAAGATGAAGAATACCATGGAGAACCATATGGTCGAAGTTTTCTTCATGTTCTTTTATATAGTCTGGATTTAGATAGATTTCCCCAAGATAAAATCCATCATATTCAGGATGGGGGAAATCCTTTGGATTAGGGAAAGAAAGAACATTTGTTGGAAGAATATCGTTTCCACATAAAAAAATATCAATAAATATATTGGCTGCTTCTTTGGTATTTTTTTTATTTTTTTTAGAAACTGGCTTATTGAAAACCGAAAAATCAACAGCGTTTTTCTTGTGAAGATAATTAAAAAAGAATTTAATTCTTGTTTTTATTTTTTCTTCCAAACCTGAAAATTTATCATCTATCGAGAAAATAGATATTATTTCCATAAAATTATTTAATTATTAGATTTTAATAAAATCTATTTCTTAGATTCCAAGATTAACTTAGCTATCTCACTCACCTCTCTTGAATCTGCTTTCCCCTTAAGTAAGGGAGATGCTTTTTTCATAAGTAAACTAAATTCTGAAATTTTTTCCTTATGAATCAAATCTTTTAAAAATGCTTCAACTTCAGATTTATCCATCTGCTTTGGTAAATATTCTAAAAGAATATTTAATTCTTGAGATTCTTTTTCAGACAAATCTGTTCTGCCATTTTTTTCAAAGATATCTCTAGACTCTCTTCTTTTTTTTGCCTCTGTATTTATAATAGAGAGAACTTCATCTTCTCCTAAGGGATCGTTTAATCCCTTCATCTGTCGTTCTATGATTTTATTTTTGATACTGGATATTAAAAGACGCAAAACCCCTACTCTTTTTTCGTCTTTTTTCAACATTGCACTTTTTAGGTCTGCACTCAGTTTTTCAGATAAACTCATAGTTTTTAATAGACTTATTATTTTAATCCAACACTATTCCCCATTTCTTTGCCTCACTCATCTCGGTTCTTCTTTTTGACTTAGTGATAGCTGAAATCTTTCTCTTAGACTTACTCTTTAGCCTACTTCTATACCTTCTCTTTTTAGCTTCCTTGATTACTCCGCTTTGCTGAACTTTCTTAGAGAATCTATAGATTAAAGAACTTGCTGATTCGTTTTCTTTTTTTCTTACTTCTATCATATTATTCCTTTAAATTTAGGTTTTTATTAAGATTTAATTATAGACACAATTTTAACCTTTTCTTATTAAATTTGCAAGAGTTTGTATGTTTTCTGGGGGTGGATTAGAGACGACAGAATGAACCGAGGAACCGCCGTCATTTTTAAACCTTGGGATAGAGTGAACGTGTAAATGATCTATGGCCTGACCGCTGTATTTGCCATTATTAATGCCAATAGTAAAAGCGTCTGGATTTAGGGCTTTTTTTAGCATATCTGTAACTTTTTTGACAGCTAGAAATAAAGATCCTACTTTATTGTCTGGTAGATCTAATAAATTTTCTGAGTGGGTTTTGGAAATCGTCATGGTGTGCCCCGGAGCAACTGGATGAATGTCTAAAATTGAAAGATTATCTGCATCTTCGTAGATAATTTCAGATTTTATTTCTTTTTTTGCTATTTTACAGAATAAACAATCCAACATTAAATTAAAATTTAAATATTAAAAATCAAAATTATTTTACAATTGAGATAATCTTTTTTTAATGGCATCGGCAATTTTTAGAATTGGAATTGTTTCTTGGGCGCCACTTTTCATATCTTTAATGATTACTGATTCTTCGTGTGCTTCTTTTTGCCCAAAAATTAAGGCTAGTGGAGAAGCCATTTTATTAGCACTCTTCATTTGGCTATTAAAAGAATCTTTTCCTAAAGACTCAAAAACTTCAACATTACTTTCGCGCAATTTTTCGATAAGCCCAAGACTTTTCTTTTTTGCAGCATTTCCAATAGCAATTAAAAAGACATTATTTTCGTGCTTTGGCTTGTATTGAATATTCTGCAATTTAATAATCTCTATAACCCTCTCTAATCCAATGGCACACCCTACTGCTGGAGTATTTTTGCCACCAATTGATTCTATTAAATAATCATACCTTCCTCCTCCGCCCAACGCGAAAGTAGCACCTTCGGCAAAGACTTCGAAAACTGTTTTGGTGTAATAATCTAAGCCACGGACCAACATATGGTCCATATTATAAGGAATCTTTAATTCATCTAAGTATTCTAAAGTATCCTTGAAGTGAGTTTTGCATTGATAACAAAGACGATCAACTATTATTGGCGCGCTCTTTTTTAAGTCTTGGCAAATTTCTTCTTTACAATCCAATAGTCTTAAAGGATTGGTTTCTAGTCTATTTTTACAATCATCGCAAATTTTATTCTTTTTGGATTTATAGAAATTTATCAAATCTTTCCTATATTCTGGCCTGCAATTTTTACAACCTATACTATTTATTGAAACTGAGGCATTTTTTATTTTTAATTGTTCTAATATCTTTAAGAATATCAAAATAATCTGCGCATCATAAACAGAGTCATCGTCTGATGAAATAACCTCTAAATCAAACTGATGAAAAGATCTGAAGCGACCGGACTGAGGCTGTTCATACCTGAACATTGGTCCTTCCATATATAACTTAACTGGAGAGCCAAGCTGGCTTAATCCATGTTGTATATAGCTTCTAGCGATAGAAGCTGTGCCTTCTGGGCGTAAAACCAACTTATCCTTACCTGGAGTTAAAACATTAAACATTTGTTTCGTGACTATTTCCGAAGATTCTCCTGAAGTTTTAGAAAAAAGCTCCTCGTATTCCAATATGGGAGTTTCTATTCTTTTGAAGTTGTAATATTCCGATATTTCTTGACAGGCCACCCTAACACGATTCCAAATGTCCTGATATTGAGGCAATATGTCGTGCATTCCTTTTGGACTTTGTATCGGTTCTTTCTTTAATTTCTTCTCTTTCTTTGGCATTGTATGTTAAATCAAAATTTAAAAATCAAATATCAAAAATGTTTATAATTAATCCCGTAAATTAATGATTTTTGATAGCTTTGGACTGTTTGAGGGTTAATTGTATGCCGGTACACTGAAAAGGTCAAAATCGCGAATTGGGAAAATTCTTAGCTTAACCAAACCGACAATTTCACTTGTCTTAACCGATCCCCAATATCTTGAATCAGAGCTCCTATTTCTATTATCTCCCATAACAAAATATTCATCTTTGCCCAGGGAATAGCTAAAGTTATCGCGGAAAGAATCTTTTAAATAGGATTCGTTTAATATTTTTTCTTCCTTGTCTTGAATTATTTTTATTTTTCCATTTTCAGAAACTATTTTTTCCCCAGGAAGAGCTATTATCCTTTTAATATAAAAAGTAGAATGGTCTTTTGGATAACGAAAAACTACAACCTCGCCGCGCTCTGGATCTTTAAAATGATAACTTAATTTATCAATAATAAGATAATTTCCATCGGAAAAAGTTGAATACATACTGGCCCCAGAAACCAAAAATGGTTGAACAAGATAAGTTCTTACGACAATTACAATCACGAGAGCTATGGCCAAAACTTCAATTATTTCCCATAAACCCGCTAAAAAATTCTTAAATATTTTATAATCCATAATTGGAGTTTTTAATAGAGATAGTTTACTATATTTTTGAAGGCACTTCAATTTTGATACAAAAAAAACTATAATCAATATAATGATTAAGGCTATATTCGGAATAGGAAATCCGGGAAAGGAATATGAAAATACCTATCATAATGTTGGAAAAAATTTTTTAAAATTTGCTACAAAAGATTTTGAAAGCAGTGATAATAAAAATATTTCTAATATAAAAATATTTCAATCTGATTTATTTATGAATGAATCTGGTATGTTTGTTGCTAAAAAATTGAGAAATACTAATGTTAAGACTAATGAAATAGCCATAGCACATGATGATAGTGATTTAAATATTGGAAGTTTTAAAATTGATTTTGATATTAATTCGGCTGGACATAAAGGAATAGAGAGTATAATTCAAAATTTGGAAACTAAAAAATTCTGGCGTATAAGAATTGGCATTCGCCCTCAAGTAGAAACAAGGAGAATGAAAGCAGAAGAATTTGTTTTAAATAATATAAATAAAGAAGATCTCAAAAGTTTAGAGTCGGTGTTTTTGGAAATAGAAAAATACCTAATATTAGCCACTAGCTAACTTAAAATTCTTCTCTTTTAAATTTAAAAGAGGCGCTAAATCTGAAACGTCCTCCGGCATCTGGTTTTATGTTGGTTAATGGAAGAGAAATTTCATAAAATCTTTTTTCTTTTGTTAATCCATTCTCTTTAAAAGCCAAAATTAAATTCTCTGAAGCGGCTGATCCGAATACTGAAACGATATTGTCATTTAAATTTATACCGTCAATATATAAACCTCCAGGCAACATATTATAAATAGTAAAGAGCAGATCCGATGCCTTAAAGCTTAAATCGTCAGCTTTTTTTAAAAGATCAAGATTTGAATTAAACTTTTTTACTTCAACCTCTAGAGCCATCGCCTTTGATATACTTGCATCACCTAGGGATTTTTCTGCTTTGATTTTAAAGTCAGACTCAATAGACACAAGATATACATCTACAATTAAAAATGCTATTAATGAAAAACTAAAAACAGTTATATATAATTTTCTCCATAGCCTAACAAGCGCAAAAACCCGATTCCTAAAAAATTCTATTTTCACCGGCTCGTTGGTTAAGCTTATTAAGACATCGTTATGCCTAGAAATTAGTCCTCTTCTGGCGCTTCCTAAAACATGCAACCAAGAAGCATCTATATCTTCGATAGAAGAAACATTAAACTCTTCTATATTAAAAGAGAAATTATTTTTTAACATCTCCTCCATGCCTTCTATTTTAGAACTTGAAGATATTATTAAAGAATCTACGCTACTAGAAAAGTGGCTAGAGAAAAAATTTGTAACTTTCTTTATTTCTTGAACTATAAAATTATTAAAGCCGATTTTTGATATTTGCTTTTCCCCCATCTCCTCCATGACAGATTGCCAATTGTGAAAATGATTAAAGTAGAGTTTGAAATTTTTTATTGCGAGAAGAGAGATCCCTTCTGGAACAATATCTAAAAAAATATAGCTTTCTTCTTTCTTAAATCTTGCCTCTGTTTCTATTAATCTAACAAGAGAGAGTGAAGGAAATTCGATGGCTGAAATATAGAATCCGCAAATTTTAAAAATTTTAATATATTTTTCAACAGCAGACTTATTTGCAAAGGCTCCTAAATATTCAACCTTAGAACTCGAATCGGAATACTCACCAATTTTTTCTGAATCATAAATTGCATCTTCAAAGTTTATTGGAGAAACCATTTGCATATTAAGATTAAGCGCTTCGCTTAATTCTGATTCAGAAATCAGGGGCATAGAAAAAGATTGAGTAAATACCAGAGATTGAGAAAGATTCAATACTATATTGGCATTTCCTTTGATGTTTAAACTTTTTTTGATTGAATTCAGCGCTTTGGCAAAATTTGCCTCATCGATTAATTCTCCGTTTTTAATTATTCCCGGAGGAAGCCTTAAGGCTGATTTTGCAACAATCTGTGAATTGTTTTTTAGACTAAGATATTTAATTGAAACATCTGAAATGGAAAATCCCCCAACAATAGGAGTTGGATTAAGCTTTTCACCCAGTTCAGCAAAAAAGGTTTTTAACCTGTGTTTACTGACTGATTTTTTTTCTATTTTTTGTATTTCTTTCATTTTTTTTAAAATGGAACTTCTTCAATTGACTCTACTTTAACAAGACGAGTGACTGGATCAACTTCAATAATAGCTATAATTTTTCTTTTTTTAAGAGCCCTTAATCCAACCGAGGTTATCTGATCTTTATTTGAATTTATGACTGGCGAACAAAGAGACCCACCACAAATCGTTACGTTTACCAGAGAACTGCCTATGTTTAATGGATATTGCGCGTTATCAATGCCTCGAATAATTTTTAGGATCCCATCGTCAATACCGGTGCGAGCAGAAGAAAGGGCTTCATTGGTTAAGCGATTTCCTAGATTGCTTTCTGAAATAATAAAAGATAAAAAAGCGACATTAAGACCAATTTCAACTATAACGGCGCCTAAAATTAGTGCCACGATGAGCGAAATAATCCCTTTTTTTTTACTATTTTTTATCTTATCCATTTTTACTCACTCCAATTAAGAATAATATCTTTAATGACTGGAGACGCTATTGGATTGCCGCCACAATTATTCGGACTACAATCGCTAATAAATATTTTGTATTTAAAATATCTTTTATTCAGATGTTCCGCCGTTATCTTTACTGGAGTATCTACGATGACAGAGTAGTAATCTGAAGCAATGCCATTTGGCCCATAAAAGTCCCATGGACCATTTAATGAATCAGAAGAGGCAATTTGAAAATTAATAAAGCCTTTATTAAGAGTCCCTCTCCACAGAAAAGTATTTAGACTGGCACCGCAATCTATACCCGATGGACAGGTATCTATTGCCCCCGAGACAAGCTCTGCGTCGCTGAAGACTGGCGGGACTGATGGCCCTCTACCATCAAAAGTAATCCAACCAACATCAAGAGACCAAGCATTACCCAAGAGAGAGTCTGTCGAGGAATCATAATAAACTTTGTAATTTGCTCCATCCGAAGCTGTGCCGCTCATCTTTATCCAGCCGCTATATCCGCCGCTATTATCTACCAGGCTTGGATTATTTGGATCTACTTGAAAAGACGCAGCATTGCCAATACTAGCTACTCTTGCCCAACCGGATAAATCATTATTAACTTCTCTGATGACTCCAGTTGCAGGACATGGAGCAGGATTACAAACATCAGCTGGATCAGTTGGAAATGGGCCTATTGGATTAAGATCTATCCAACCCAAATTGGACATCCATACCCTACCATTAACAGGGCCGCTTACAGCTGGAAAATTAATTCCATAATCGGGAGGAGGAGCAGTATCTCCGCTATAATTATTAAGAGAAGATAAACTTCCCCAACCAGCATTGCCGCATTCCGTCGGACTACTACCACACAGAGAACCAATATTTAGATATGAACCGGACCACAGCCAACCAGTAAAATCTCCGCCGGCGGTGCTGGATGCGTTAATTTTAATAATTGATCCGAAAAATAAAATTACAGCTATGATTATAAATATTTTTTTCATTGTATTGTTATTTCTCCGTTAGTAGAGTATTGGATATTCAACTCATCATGAAATTGATTACTGAATTTAGGCACGTAAGACCAGTCTGTAGGATTTGGACCTCCAGTCCAATCTGTTTGAATAAAAACCACGCTTGATTTTCTTATAATATACTTAGAAATAATGGTTTGCCCTGCATTAGGCGTTCCGCTCCAAGAAACTATGATGGTTAATTTTTGGGTTGAGGGATCGTCGTTATTAATATCATAAGAACTTTCAATATTGCCGTTAGCATCTCTTGAAACATTCTCTACATAAAAATATCTAATATAATTCAATCCATTAAGAGTCAAAGTTTCATCACCGGATATCCAAGAGGTGACGGGAGTTGATGTGCTTAAATAATAGTGATTAAGAAGAGGATCTTTGCCTAAATTGTAAATTCCAAAATTTCCTGAACAAGGCGTTGGACAATACCATTTTTTATCAGAATAAGCAGTCAATTTGCTTAATAAATCTTCTGCTAAAAAATTGCCCTCCTGATTAAACCTATTAACCTTTGTACCGTGAAGACTAACGCCTATCAAGGCAGATGCGCCAGAAATCATGATAAAAGCCACCGTGATGGCAATCAGTATTTCTACTAAAGATTGACCGGCCTTCGCTAAAGATATGGACGGCAGGCTCTCTTTCGCAGACTTTCGCCTTGCCGACAATAAAGTATTTTTTTTAAAATTTAATTGATCCATTGCTATCTATTGTAATAATTTTAAATTTTGAGGCGTCTCCCGATATTATAATTTTAACAGTTTGAAGTGAATTTGTAATGCCGGTTAATTTATCAAAAAAAATATCCAAAGAAGAATTATTATTTGGAACTTCAAATTCTAATCTAGGATTTAAAACTCTTTTTGAATATGCTGTGCCTGGATAAGTTGTTCCTTTAAAAACTTCATAAAAGTCGGACGACCCAGAGTTGTCAAAATGTACGCCCCAGCGTTCGCCCTGAATATTTAAATCTTCTCCGGTGACAGATTTTGAACTGGCATCTCTTAAGGATGCGACTATTTCTTTGGCCGTATTGTCTAAGTCTTGACCGGCTTTAAAACCAAAAAGGTTTGACATTCCGAAACCAGAAAGAGCGGCAATAATGCCTACAACTACAAGAAGCTCTATTAAGGTCAGGCCGGAAGAGGACTTAAGTTTGTTTTTCATTTTTAAAAATTAAAATTGGCCTACAAGTTGATATATCGGCACAATAATTGCAAGAGCAATGGTTCCCACAACTCCTCCAATTAACATAAGTAAAACTGGCTCTAAGAAAGATACCAGTGTCTTTAAAGATGTGTCTACTTCTGTGTCGTAGAAACCGGCAAGAGTATTTAAAATTTCATCTAAATGTCCTGTTTTTTCAGAAATGGCTATGAGAGTAGAAACTGTTTTTGGAAAAGAATTGGAGGCTTTAAAAGATTCTCCTATAGTTAAACCTTTAACTAAATCTTCTTTGGCAATTCTCCTAAGATCGCGCTCCATAGCCTTTGAGCCGACAATATCTGCCGACATTTCTATGGCATCGGTAATCGGAACGCCTGACCTTAGTAGAGTAGAAAAAGTTGTCGCAAAGCGTTCTAGGGCTATTTCTTGCCTAATTTTCTTAATTAATGGCGCGTTGTCTAACATTTTCTGCCAAAAACTTCTCCCTTTAGCGGTTTTTGCTAAAAAGAAAAATATTCCTAAAGAAAGAAAAATTCCTCCTCCAATAAACAAAGCTATATTATTCCCCAGAAATAAACCTATAGCAAAAACAACTTTAGAAAAAAGTGGCGGATTAAAACCTGAGCCAGTAAAAACTCCAGCAATTTTAGGAAGTGCAAAGGTTAATAAAAAAATTAAAATCATCATGGCGACCCCTAAGAGCAAACAAGGATAAATTAAGGCTGCTTTTATTTTTCCCCTAAGTTCATTTTCTTTAGTTAAGGTGGTGTTTAAATCACTAAAGACTCCGTCTAGATTTCCAGAAGATTCTCCTGCTTTAATTAAATTAACGAAAATCTTGGAGAAAAAAATGGGATATTTTTCAAAAACTGAATGAAGTTGCTGACCCTTCTCTAATCCGGCGCGAACCTCACCTAAAAAAGCTTTCATGGCTGGCTTTTCGAAGTCGGCGATTAAGATGTCTACGGTTTTAAAAATATCCATTCCAGCTTTTAACATCAACGAAATATATTTGGTTAAGAAAAGCTTGTCGGAAAGAGTTATTTTTTGGCCAAATAAACCAAGCTCTATCTTGGTGTTTTTTACATTTATTAATTTTATAGAAATCGGCTTTAAACCCTTTGATTCTAGGAATTTTAAAACTTCTACCTTATCTTTTACGTCTATATCTCCCTCTACTGCTTCTCCGGTATTTTTAAAAGCAGAATATTTGAATCTCATATTATATATTATATCATTTTAATCCCTGATAACGCGCAGAACCTCATCTAGAGTTGTCATTCCCCTTTCAACCTTTCTCAAGCCATCTTCAAACATGGTTATAAATCCAGAGCGCCTGGCCACTTCTTTTAATTTATCTAATGTAAAATTTTTATCTGCTATAATGCCTCTTACCTCCTCTGTTATATTTAAAATTTCATAAATACCAATTCTTCCCTTAAAGCCTGAATTGGCGCAATTCTGACACCCTCTGCCCTTAAACATTGTTTTAGGGATTTTATAATCAACACCCTTCTCTCCGATTCTATTAACCTGTTCTATGATGAAATCTTTTTCGGAATCTTCTATTTTATAGGAAGTTATACAATTTACACAAAGACGCCTAACTAAACGCTGGGCTACCACAATATTTAAAACTGCAGAGACTAAAAATGGCGGAATTTTTAAATCGAAAATCCTAGGAACTGCTGTTGTGGCATCGTTAGTGTGCAAACTGGAAAGCACTAGGTGGCCGGTTAAAGCGGCATTAACCGAAATATCAGCAGTTTCTTCGTCTCTTATTTCTCCTACCATGACCACATTTGGATCTTGCCTTAAGATTGCGCGCAGACCATTGGCAAAAGTTATGCCTGCTTGCGGATTGACCTGTATCTGATTTACATACTTCATATAATACTCAACAGGATCTTCTAAGGAAACAATGTTCACCTCTGGCTTATTTAAGCCGCTCATTATTGAATAGAGCGTAGTTGTTTTTCCTGAACCAGTTGGGCCCGTAACTAAAATCATGCCGTAGGTTTTGGAAATATTATCTTTTAAGATTTTTATCATATCAGGCAAAAACCCTAACTCTTCGAAAGAAAGCGGGCGCAGATTTGAAGTGAGCAACCTCATTTGAACTTTTTCTCCATAAAAAGTTGGAATGACCGAAACGCGGACATCTATAAATTCGTTGCCTATTTGATATCTAAATCTTCCATCTTGAGGCTTATAGTGCTCGTCGAGCTTTAGACCTGAAATTAATTTAAACCTGGCAACAAGTGCCTGATAGATTTCTCTTTGGACGCGGACAATTTCTTTTAAAATGCCGTCTACTCTAAATCTAATTAAAACTTCAGATTCTAAGGCTTCTATGTGAATATCCGAAGCGCGGGAAGAAACCGCATAAGTTATTATGTTGTCAGTAAGCGATATAACCGGCAAATCTTCGGCTGCTTCTTTGGACCCTTTTTCTGATATTTTACTTTTTAAAGTTGCCTGAATATTGTCCTGAATTGTTTTTCTAAATTCTTCTGCAATTTTTTTGCCATAAAGAGAAAATCCCCTTTCAATATCATCTCTGGAAGCTAAGAATGGTTTTATTTTTGAATGAAGATGACCTTCTAAAAATTCAATACTTAAAAGATCGCTGGGGTCTTCCATGGCCACAGAGAGTGATCCATCAGTAGCCCTTTCAAAGACGATAGATCTTTTCTGGCGAGCTAAATCTTCGGGTAGAAGACGAAGAGAGAGTTCGTCTATTTTTCTTTCATTTAATCTTGCTCTGTCTATGCCGTAAAACTTAGAAATTAAATTATAATAATATTCTTCTGTGATTAAATTTTCTCCTAGAAGAACATCTCCAACGCCAATCGAAAGACGTTTAGCTTTACCAACTGCTTCACTAAACTGATCTTCGTTTATTACGCCGTCCAGAAGAAGAAGTTCTTTAAATTTTTGATCTGGAATTTTTACCATTTAAAATAATATTATGTGAATTTCAAAAACTAAATTTTGCGCTTTTTCTGTCATTCCCGACCCGATCGGGAATCT
>SIBX01000010.1 GCA_009694925.1 Minisyncoccota bacterium | reverse complement strand
TTCTCGGCGACGCCTCGGTCCAGATGGAATCATGGATCAAGTTCTATCGTGACCGCTACAGCATCAAGCTGAATGATGTCGCGAGCATCGCGATTCCGGAACATCAACAGGGCTTCGATCGTCTGATCGTGGTCGCGGAAGGACTGACTCCCAACCGCATCGTGGAGTCTATGAAGAAGCCCATGAAGGTCTGGACCTACGCAGACGATCTGGACTCGGCAATCATTCCCGCTCCCAGCTTCAGCCGTCCAAAGGGCACGTACGCGATCTGGTGCCGCAACCGTGTAGAGGCAGACGAGGAACTCAAAAACAAGTCTGTCGAGATGCTGGAGTCTGATGGTGTGAGCTGCCTCAATTTGGAGGAACGTCTCCTCTTCGAAGAGATCTTCTTCGGAGAAACCGGCAAGCACTTGGACGTGAAGAACGTCACCTTGTGCGCCGGCTCGCGGCACCGCGATGGCTTCGTGCCCTTCGTGTTCTGGTGCTCCGACTTCGGTGAGGTCGACGTGTACTGGTGCAATCTGCAGTTTCGGCGCGGCAATCTCCGTGCTCGTCAGGCAATCTCGTAATCTTGTAACTTGTCTCTTGTTCTCTTCGCTCCGCGTTCGCCCATACTGGTGAATGCGGAGCTTTTTAATTTGTTTGAAAAAATGACGGTTTTGGAATAGCATATCATAGATATATTCCTCAATAATAAACTCGTCTAAATTTATGATTTTCGGCTAAAAATATATTTTTACTCACTCAACAATATCTTTGATATTGCTTCGCTCGTAGAAAATAATTTTTATCTCAAAACTGATAAATTTATAATTCGTTTTTATTAAGGAACATATCTAACGTTATGAGTAAACAGATAAATAAAGAAAATTCAGATCAATTTTGGAATAGCACAATTGCTGGTCCATTGAGTATGGAGGTAGTAGTGAAGGAAATCATATCTTTCATGAAAACTGATGAAAAAATGGATTATAAGCTGATTATTGGATCGGATTCTTTGTTGCGAAGCGAAAAAAATGCTGATTTTGTGACGGCGATTGTAATTTATAAAGTTGGAAATGGGGCTAGATATTTTTGGAGAAGAATAGAGGGGAAGAAAAAATTTCATACACTTCGCGACAGAATGTTTGAAGAGGTTTTGATGTCTCTCGATATTGCGCAAAAGGTATTGGATTTTGCCAAAGAGTTTAATGCGCCCAAATTTTCTTTTGAAATACATTTAGATATTGGAGAAAAAGGCCCTACAAGAAATGTGATTCAGGAATTAACCGGCATGATTAGGGCAATGAACTTTGAACCGAAAATAAAACCGATGAGTTTTGCGGCATCGAACGTGGCTGATAAGCATATCTAAAATGGACAAAATAATTATTGACATAGAAACCTCAAACAGCTTTGCGGATGTTGGAGGAGATCAAAATCTGAAAGATTTAAACGCTTCTTTTGTGGGCGTTTATTCTTATAATCAAGACAAATATCTAAGTTTCTTTGAGAAGGATTTTAAGGAATTTGGAGAGTTGTTAAAAAAAACAGGATTAATTATCGGGTTTGCAATTAATAGATTTGATATTCCTGTTATGGAAAAATATTTTGATTTTAATATAAGGAAGATAGAAAATTTGGATATTTTAGACGAGATAGAAAGAGTTTTAGGAAAAAGAATCGGACTAGGTGTTTTGGCAGAAGCCAATTTGGGAGCAAAAAAAACCGGACATGGATTACAGGCGATTGATATGTATAAAGAGGGGAGAATGGAGGATTTAAAGAATTATTGCTTAAACGACGTGAAATTGACTAAGGATTTATATGAATTAATCAAGAAACAGAAATATTTAATGATACCTAATAAAATAACCAGCGAAAAGAAAAAGATGGAAATTGATTTTAGGGAGGTGGAGATGCCGATAACTTTGTTTTAAATCAAAATTTTCATTTAACTAATTCTCAATTTTCATTTAATTTAAGAATTATCTAATTAAATAATGAAAAACGGAATTGAAAATTTAAGCATTAATTCATTAAATGGAAATTCTTTAATTGAAAATTTGTTTTGTCTTTCTGTTGGCAAAGCTCTGGTGGCTATTGGCTAATTTCTATAATATAATTTCTCTTGTACTAATGGCTAAAAATAAAAAAGATAAAAATGAGATTGGGGGGAAGAGGGCGGGATTTTTAAGCTCAATATTTTCGGGAATCAGCGTGGAAATAAAGAAAAGCGCTTCAGCAGTATTTTTGGTTGGAGCGGCCGTCCTTTTTATGTTAGCTTCTTTTGATAAAGCGGGACCTGCAGGGTCTATTATATATAAGATATTTGATAAGTTGCTGGGTGTTGGGTATTACTTGATTCCTATTATAGCTGTATTTGTAGCTTTGATATTTATATTTACTAAGTCTAAAAATTTTTTCGGGATAACATTTTTGGGATCGGGATTATTTATATTCTTTGGACTTGGAATAATTGATGTTGTTTTCCCAGATAGGGCTGGGTATTTGGGTTTTTTTGTCGGATCGCTTGAATTACTTTTTGGGAAAATAGCCTCACTGGTTATTCTTTCGGCCCTGTGTCTGGTTTCTGCGTTTATAACATTTAATTTTCATTTTAATAGTTTTTCTTTTAAAGATGAGGAGGACAAGGAAGATGAAGAAATTGTAGATGGTTCGGAAACAGAATGGGATCGTGAAAAAAAGAGAATTTCTAAAGAAAATAAAGAAGCTCAAGACGCAACCTTAGAAGCAAAAAAAGAAAAGAAGGAGAAGGAATTTGAGCCGATCATTGCCGAGTCCAAAGAAAAAACTAGTTTAAATGTAAAATCCGCAATTTCTACAACCAAAGAATATATTGCTCCGCCAATGTCTCTTTTGAAAACGGCAGTTGAAAAACCGACCTCAGGAGACTTAAGGAGTAATGCAAATATAATAAAAAGAACATTAGAAAGTTTTGGAATTCCAGTTGAAATGGGAGAAATAAATATCGGACCAAAAGTAACAAGGTATACTCTAAAGCCAGCAGAGGGCGTAAAAATTGCTAAGATTACTTCTTTAAATCAAGATATTGCTCTTTCTTTGGCGGCTCATCCGATTAGAATTGAAGCTCCTATTCCTGGAAAATCTTTAGTGGGCATAGAGGTACCAAATAAAACGGCGGCGATTGTGAGATTAGGAAGCCTTCTCTCTTATAAGGATTTTATTGAAGCAGAGCCATTGGTGTTTCCAGTTGGGCGCGATGTTAGCGGAGAGCCAATATTTGCCAATATTGAAAAGATGCCACATATGATGATTGCAGGAAGTTCTGGATCTGGAAAATCAATTTCGATTCATAGTATTTTAATCTCTCTTTTATATAAAAATTCTCCTCAAAATTTAAAATTAATTTTAATAGATCCAAAAAGAGTGGAATTAGCCCATTATGATGGAATTCCACACTTAGTAGCTCCAGTTATTACGGATGTTAAAAAATCTATGGGAGTTTTTAGATGGGCTATAGATGAAATGGATAAACGTTATCAAGTTTTACAAGAAAATGGCTCAAGAGATATAAAAAGCTATAATGCTAAGGCAAAAGAAAAATTGCCATATATTTTAATAGTTATAGATGAGATGGCCGACTTGATGTCTAGGTATGGAAAGGACGTTGAAGGATCTATTGTGAGATTGGCGCAGATGGCACGCGCTACTGGAATACACTTGCTACTTTCAACTCAAAGGCCATCTGTTGATGTGGTTACGGGTTTAATTAAGGCAAATATCACAACAAGACTGGCATTGAAGGTTGGAAGCCAAATAGACTCAAAAACAATTTTAGACACTGCGGGCGCAGAAAAACTCCTTGGAGGAGGAGACTTATTGTTATTATCTCAAGAGTATTCAAAACCAAAAAGAATTCAGGCTCCATTCGTTAGCGAAGAAGAGATAATCGCGGTTACTAATTTTTTGAAAAAAAATAATTCTACAGAAGACGAAGAAGCTGCTCCAGAAACAAAACATTTAGAAAAAATTCTTGAAGATACTACTAAGGAAAAAAATCCAGGCGCTTTGAGTGGATTTGAGGAAGGTGAAAAAACTAATGATGCATTATTTGATAAGTATATGACTGGCGGAGATGATGATGACGATCTTTTAGTTGAGGCCATAGAAATAGTTAAAGAAGCAAAAAAAGCTTCGTCATCGTTATTACAGAGAAGACTTAGGGTTGGCTATGCAAGGGCGGCAAGATTGATCGATCTTATGGAAGAGAGGGGAGTTATTGGTCCTGGGGATGGGGCTAAGCCTAGAGAAATTTTGATGTCTATAGACGAAGAAGTATAGCTAAAATAAAAATTGCGCTTGCCTTATTCTTTAATCGTAATTAGAATGCTAGAAAGGCATGGAAAAATCTCTCCAAGATTTGTTAGGTGAAAAGCTATCTGAAAAGGGATTAGACTTGGCAAGACTCAAATCCCAAACAGGAATCTCTCCAAGATTTTTGGACGCTATTTTTTCTGGGGATCATAAAAATCTTCCAGCACTTCCATATGTAAGGGGGTATGTTGTAACTTTGGCCAAATTTTTGGGTGTTGAGTTTGAGGAGTTGTGGGGTGTTTATAAAGATACTTTAGAATTAAGACAATCAGGTGTTTTAGATGAACTCCCAAGAAATAGATTTGCCATAAAAACCATAAACATCAAATCACTTTCAATTTTCTCTCTAGTATTGCTTATTATTCTTTATTTCAGCGTTCAAGCTTTTAATCATTTTAAGTCCGTTGAATTGGCGCTTATAAATTTTTCAGATAATAGTTTAACAATTTCAACCAGTACTTTTTTGGTTTTAGGCAAAACAAATCCTGAAGCTAAGGTATTAATTGATAATGAAGAGGTATTGGTTGACGAAGACGGTGGATTTTCAAAGAAAATTGAACTTAATTCCGGTATTAATATGCTTAAGGTGTCGGCAAAAAAGCTTTTTGGAAGTGAAAAGGTTTTAGAAAGAGAAATAATCTATGAGCCGATATCTGATATTGTGGAAGAGGAGTCTATAAATGATGATAAAATAAATACTAATCAGTAGAATGAAATCGTCCAATTAATCATTAAATAAAAATATGGCTTTTAAAAAAAATAAGGAACCAGAAAAAACTAAGGAAGAAAAAAGAGCGGAAGGGCATTTTAAAGATGTTGATAAATTGCTAGAGGCTCTTCAGGATAGATTTGGAGAGGGCTCCATAATGAAGCTTGGAGATACTAAAAGAATAAATGTTGAGGTAATTCCAAGTGGTTCTTTTTCTCTTGATCTTGCACTGGGCGTTGGTGGTTTTCCAAAGGGCAGAATTGTTGAAGTTTTCGGACCAGAAAGTTCTGGAAAAACAACTCTGGCACTAAACGTTGTTGCTCAAGCTCAAAAAATGGGAGGAAAAGCAGCTTTTATAGATGCCGAACATGCTTTAGACCCAGACTATGCTGAAAAACTTGGAGTTAAAACGAGAGAGCTTTTAATTTCTCAACCAGACAACGGAGAAGAAGCTCTTAATATTTTAGAAAGTTTAGTTAGAAGTGAAATTATTGACGTGGTGGTGGTGGATTCGGTGGCAGCACTTACTCCAAAAGCGGAAATAGAGGGGGAAATGGGAGCTCAGTTTATTGGACTTCAAGCAAGATTAATGAGCCAGGCTTTAAGAAAATTAACCGCAATATCTTCAAAGTCCAAAACTTTGATAATTTTTATAAATCAGATAAGAATGCAAATAGGGGTAATGTTTGGTAATCCTGAAACAACTCCAGGAGGAAGAGCTTTAAGATTTTATTCATCTGTAAGAATTGATATAAGAAAAACGGCCCAAATTAAAAAGGGGGACGAGATAGTTGGCAATAGAGTTAAGGCTAAGGTTGTTAAAAACAAGGTTGCTCCACCATTTAGAGTTGCAGAATTTGATGTTTCTTATGGTTCTGGAATTTCTTATGAGTCAGATGTGTTAACTGCGGCATTAAAATATGGAACTGTCACAAAAAGTGGAATGACGTATTCTTTTAAAGGGGAAAAAATGGGAGTTGGAATGGAGGCTTCTAAGCAAAAACTTGTGGAAGATAAGAAAATGCTTGCCGAAATGGAGAAAGTGACGAAAGAGGTTGCAAATGCTAATCCGGGGATGACAGTTGACCAGGAGGACTAATTTTGATATGATTTTTATATAAGTTGAATGCTGTTTTAGCCACCCGTCGAGGTGGCTAAAATTTTAACTTTGTTATTCATTAGGGTTATGTTATAAATAAAAAAATGATAGATTTAAAAAATTTAAGAAGGGCAATTGAACAACTTGCTCAAGAAAAGGGAATAGATGCAAAAAAAATATTAGAGGCAATAGAGCAATCTATAGCAGCTGCCTATAAAAAGGAATATGATAAAAAAGGAGAAATAATCAAAGCAAAATTTGATTTAAAATCTGGCGATCTTAAATTTGTTCAAGTTAAGGTGGTTGTCGACGAAACCACTGTAAGAATTTCTAAGGAAGGAGAAGAGGAGCTAATTGAGGTTGATTTGTCAGATACGACCATACTTCCCAAATATAATTCAGATAAACATATATTTTTAGACGAAGCTAAGGAAATAAAAAAGAATATTGCCGTTGGCGAGGAATTAGAATTTCCATTAGAAACTATGGATGATTTTGGAAGAATCGCGGCTCAAACTGCAAAACAGGTTATTTTGCAAAAATTACGAGATGCAGAAAGAGAGTCTATTACTTCAGAATTTAAAAATAGAGAAGGAGAGATTGTTTCTGGAACTATTCAAAGAATTGAGAGGGGTAATGTTTATATTGATCTTGGTCGCGCAATCGGCGTGATGTTTCCGGGAGAAGGAATAAGATTTGAAAGATATAATGTGGGCGACAGATTTAAATTTTTAGTCTTAACAATTAACACCGATGGAAGAGGTCCGGGAATAATTCTTTCAAGAAGCCATCCAAAGTTTGTGACTAAACTTTTTGCCTTAGAAGTCCCAGAGATAAACGATGGATCGGTTGAGATAAAAGCTGTTGCCAGAGAAGAGGGAAGCAGAACAAAAATAGCCGTCTATGCTAAGTCTGACACATTAGATCCTGTTGGAGCTTGTGTTGGTCAGCGTGGAGCTAGAGTAATGGCCGTTTCTTCTGAATTGGGACAGGAAAAAATAGATATTATTGAATGGTCTGAAGATCCATCTAGGTTAATTATGAATTCTTTGTCGCCAGCTAAGCCTAAGTCAATAGAAATTCTTCCCAATAGAGAAGCTAAGGTGGTGATTGCTGATAATGAGCTAAGTTTGGCAATTGGTCGCGGTGGACAGAATGTTCGTTTAGCTGCAAAGCTTACTGGTTGGAAAATTGATGTTAGGAGCGAAGCTAAGCCAGAAGAAGCTCAAATTGGGGGAGTTGCCGAAGCGTCAGTTGAGGAAGTGAAAATAGTGAAAAGTGAAACGGAAAATGAAAAAAGCGAATAATAATTAAAATTAATCCGTCAGCTGGTGGAAAAATATCAAACATATGGAATATCTAATATTTGGACCGATAATAATTGCTGTTTTATGGAGTGCTTATATTGCTTTTTGGCTTAAGAGACAGCCAAAAGGAAGCGATAAAATGGAAGAAATTTCCAAAGCAATCCAAGAAGGATCTTCTGCTTATTTAAAGAGGCAGTATAAAACCATCGCAATAGTTGCTGTTATTTTAGGAATTTTAATTTATATATACTTAGGTTCAGTTATGGCTATAGGATTTTTAATCGGAGGGGGAGCTTCAGCCTTGGCCGGATATTTGGGAATGAAAGTGGCTGTAAAATCTAATTCTAAAACTGCAAAGGCAGCCGAGAAAGGAATGGGTGCAGCGCTTTCTTTAGCTTTTAAGGCCGGATCGGTGACGGGATTTTTAGTTGTAGCTTTAGGACTTTTGGCTGTGGCTGGATTTGTTTATATTACGAAAGACATTAATGCATTGGTAGGCTTGGGATTTGGAGCGAGCTTAATTTCAATTTTCGCAAGATTAGGAGGAGGAATTTATACTAAAGCAGCCGATGTCGGAGCGGACTTGGTGGGTAAAGTTGAGAAAGATATTCCAGAGGACGACATTAGAAATCCAGCCGTAATCGCTGACAACGTTGGAGACAACGTCGGAGACTGTGCTGGAATGGCGGCAGACTTATTTGAAACTTATGCAGTCACTCTTTCTGCGGCTATGCTTTTAATTGCGGCTGTAACTGGAGAGGTTGGAACTGCGGTTTTTGTTCCGCTTATTATCGGAGGATTGGCAATTGTTTCGTCAATTTTGGGATCATTCTTTGTAAAACTTGGAAAATCAGGAAACATAATGGGAGCCTTATATAAAGGATTTGCTGCGACAATTATATTTTCTTTAATATTTTTCTATATTGCTTTTAAAGATCTTGAAGGCGGAGAAGGAATGATGATATTTTGGAGTTCAGTGGTTGGACTTGCAGTTACTATTTTGATGGTTTTAATTACAGATTATTACACTGCAAAAAAATTCAGACCAGTTAAGTCTATTGCCGAGGCTTCAAAATCTGGCCATGGAACAAATGTTATTATGGGCTTGTCTGTGGGTCAGGAATCAGTATTTTTACCAATCTTAGTTATCGTTTTGGGAATATTTTTCAGTTATTGGATTTATGGATTGATTGGAATTGCAATAGCGACTGTTTCAATGTTGTCGGTTGCAGGAATGGTTATTGCAATAGATTCTTTTGGTCCTATTACTGATAATGCTGGAGGAATTGCCGAGATGGCAGGAGCGCCAGCTGAAGTCAGAAAAATTACTGATGCATTAGATGCCGTTGGAAACACCACAAAAGCCGTTACTAAAGGATATGCAATTGCCTCCGCTGGACTGGGGAGTTTGGCATTATTCTCTGTTTATACTTCAGAGATTTTTAAAATAATTCCAGATTTTGATTTGGGATTAGATAATCCTAAAGTATTAATCGGGCTTATCTTGGGAGGAACGATTCCATTTTTATTCTCTTCATATGCGATGAAAGCTGTAGGGCTTGCGGCAAGCGCCGTAGTTGAAGAAGTGAGAAGACAATTCAGAGAAATTAAGGGAATTATGGAAGGAACCGGAAAACCAGATTATGGCGCAGCAGTTGATATCGTTACGAAAGCGGCTTTGAAAAAAATGATAATGCCAGCAATTATTCCAATTGTATCAGTTCTTATTGTTGGATTTTTTATTGGCGCAGAAGCCCTGGCAGGATTTTTAATCGGAAGTATGACTTCCGGATTGTTTTTAGGAATTTCTATGACAACTGGCGGAGCGGCTTGGGACAATGCTAAAAAATATATTGAAAGCGCTGGCGGAAAGGGAAGTGATTGGCATAAGGCAGCTGTGACTGGCGACACCGTTGGAGATCCTTATAAGGATACGGCTGGGCCGGCAATTAATCCTTTAATTAAGGTTATAAACATTGTGGCTTTGCTTATTATTCCGTTTATATTATAAGATTTTAGAAAACTCCTCCGCCTTAAGCGGAGGAGTTTTTGTTTTTAATCGTTAATAATGCTTTAGTATTAGCAATCTTGACATAAGATTGCTAATCGCCAATAATGTAGGTAAATCAAAAATTAAAAATCAAATATCAAAATTTTGAAAAATTTCAATAAATTTACAATCAAAGCCCAGGAAGCTCTTCAAAATGCACAGGATCTGGCGGCTCAGAGAAGTCATGGAGAATTTAAGGCATTACACCTCTTATTAAGCTTAATTTCAGATGAACAGTCTTTGGTTAAGCCTGTATTAGTAAAGACTGGAGTTAATGTTGAGTCTCTGTATAAAATAATTGAGGATGAATTGGCTAAATTGCCAAAAATATTTGCCGCTTCTTCTATCGGTCAACTTTATTTGTCTCAAGAATTAATGCAGGTCTTGGACAAGGCGGGTAAAATTGCAATTTCGCAGAAAGATGAATTTATTTCTTGTGAGCATCTTTTATTGGCCATTCTAGATACGCCTTCGCAAGCAAAAGTTGTTTTGGAAGGATTTTCTTTAAAAAGAGATCAAGTATTAAGAATTTTAGCCCAACTTAGAGGATCTATGAGAATAACCGACGAAACTCCGGAGACAAAATTTCAGGTCTTAGAAAAATATGCAATTAATTTAACCGAACGAGCGCGACAGGGAAAGCTAGATCCTGTTATAGGAAGAGAAGAGGAATTGAGAAGATTAATGCAGGTGCTTTCCAGAAGAACAAAAAATAATCCTGTTTTAATAGGGGAGCCTGGGGTTGGGAAAACAGCGATAGTTGAGGGATTGGCCACTAGAATAATTGAAGGAAATGTTCCAGAAACTCTTAAAAATAAAGAGATTATTATGCTTGATTTGGGAAGTTTAATCGCAGGAACTAAATTTAGAGGAGAATTTGAAGATAGATTGAAAGCTTTTATTAAAGAGATACAAATTTCTCAGGGAAGACTCATTCTTTTTATAGATGAAATTCATATGATTGTGGGAGCAGGAGCGGCAGAAGGCGCGCTTGATGCTTCTAATTTGCTTAAGCCACCACTTGCAAGAGGTGAGCTTCATGCAATAGGAGCAACGACTACCAGAGAATATCAGAGACATATTGAAAAAGATCCTGCGCTTGAGCGAAGATTTCAGCCAATCGTGGTTGATGAGCCATCTTATGAAGATGCAGTTTCTATTCTTAGGGGATTAAAAGAAAAATATGAGATACATCATGGACTTCGCATTAGCGATGAAGCCTTAATTTCAGCAGTAAACTTGTCTTCAAGATATATTACTGATAGATTTTTGCCAGATAAGGCAGTTGATTTAGTTGACGAGGCTGCAGCAGCAAGAAGACTTGAATCAGAAAGCACGCCATCGGAAATTGAAAAAATAAGAAAAGAGATTACTAAATTAGAAATAGAAAAATCAGCTTTATCAAAAGAATCTTCGGGAAAAGAGAGGGTTAAAGAAATTGAAAAAGCTATTTTGGCATTGAAAGAAAAAAACGATGAGGTTTCGGCTTCTTGGCATGCAGAAAAAATGATTTTTGAGAATCTTCACAATTTAAGAAGAAGGATAGAAGATCTTAAAAGAGAAGCAGAACTTGCTGAACGATCGGGTAATTTAGAGAAGGTTGCGGAAATAATTTATGGAAACCTGCCTCAAGCAGAAAAGGAGTATCAGTCTTATGAAAAAAAGAATTTTGGAAAGAAAACATCTAAAAAGAAAAACGATGATAAAAACTTCATAAAAGAAATGGTGGATGAGGAAGATATTGCAGGGGTTGTATCTCGTTGGACAGGAATACCAGTTTCAAGAATGCTTGAGTCGGAATCAGATAAGTTATCTAAAATAGAAGATGTTTTAAGATCTAGAGTAATAGGTCAAGATGAGGCTATTAAAGCTGTTTCAAGCGCCTTAAGGCGCTCTAGGGCAGGGCTTTCTGATGAAAATAGGCCAATGGGTTCTTTTATCTTTTTGGGACCTACTGGAGTAGGAAAAACAGAGCTTGCTAAGGCTTTGTCTGAGTTTATGTTCAATGATGATGGAGCGATGATCAGGGTTGATATGTCTGAATATATGGAAAAACATTCAGTATCCAGATTAGTTGGCTCTCCTCCTGGATATGTTGGTCACGAAGATGGGGGACAATTAACTGAAGCCATAAGACATAGGCCATATAATTTAATACTTTTTGATGAAATAGAAAAAGCTCATCCAGAGGTTCTAAACTTATTACTTCAGGTGTTGGATAATGGAAGATTGACGGATTCTAAGGGTAAGACGGTTAATTTTAAAAATACAATTATTATAATGACTTCTAATGTCGGTAGTTTTTATTTTAGAGAAATATCTAAAATTGGTTTTGAAATGAGTTCATCTTCTAATCTAGAGAAAGAAAGATCGGAAAAAGAGGCTGATTTCAGAAATAAGTTATCTGGAGAGTTAAAGGATAATTTTAGACCAGAGTTTTTGAATAGGTTGGACGAAGTAATTATATTTAATCCATTAAGTAGGGCCGTGATAGAAAAAATTGTTGATTTGCAGTTAGAAATCGTGAGAAAGAAATTAGAGTCAAGAAATATAAAGGTTGTTTTTGATGCTAATACGAAGAAATATTTAGTTGATAACGGTTTTGATCCAGAATATGGAGCAAGGCCAATTAAAAGATTTGTTGAAAAAACCATCTTAAATCAATTGTCGGATAAGATGTTAAGGGGCGAAATAAAAAATGGTGACAAACTTAAGGTATCTTATTCGGGGTCGGTTCTTTCAATTAGTCGCTAAGTCGATAGTGTTTTTTCTTTCCGCTTTTCTACTCCATTTAAGTGGTGGTTCTTTTTTACTGCAATTGCTTATTATTTTAATGAGTATTTCTCTATATGGATTTGAATTAAAGGGATTTTTCCGTTTCTTTTTTCCATTTTTATATTCCTTAATTTTGAGCTTTATTTCAGCGCTCCATTTCCAGGGTATTAATTTTTTAGTCTCTTCTTTTTCCGCTTCAATAGTCTTCTTTATATCCTTAGGTTTGAAAAGTAACTATTTTGAGAAAAAAAAAGAGTGGAATTATATTCTTGCAAATTTTATATTTTTTTATGCCCTTTTTGAATTTAATGGATTTCAATTGGTGGAATTATTTGTTTTATTGCCAGTATTGTTTTTATCCATAATATTTCTTTTTGTGGGAGCTATGGGGCTAGGAGATGAAGAGGGGAATATTTTAAGTGGGTTGAGGGCGGGCTTTTTAAAATCTTCTATATTAGCCCTATTAATAACGGAATACTTTTTTGTTGCTAGGTTAATATTTGTGAATGGTGAATTTATTGCGTATTTTTTAAGCTTGATAACTATTATTATTAGTTATTTCTTAGTTTTTAGAGAAAGAGTTAATTATAGAAATGTCACAATCTCTTTCTCAATAATGGCTTTTGTAATATTGTTTATGCTTTTACTTTAATCTATCAAATACTTTTTTAATATCGTTTTAATGTTTTGGATTTGCTTTTTTTGCCGTATTTTTTATAGAATATAAGGCAAATGGAACTACAGGAAAGAGTTAAGAAAATAAGCTTAGCTTTAATTCAAATTGCCGTATCTTCTAGGAGACATGATTTTAGAGCTAGACTCGAAAAATTAGCCTTAGATTTATTAGAAAAGGTTTTGTTGAATAGAAAGGAGGAAACAATTGAATCAATAAACTTAGCCATAGGATTGGTTGATTTTGGAAAGATTATATATGAAGTTGAGCCATTAAATGCTTTAATAATTAGAAAAGAGCTTTCTTCTTTATTGGAATATATTTCTGGAAAAACTATTTCTTTGTTTGATATTGATAATCATCAGTTTAGTTTTGATGGATTTGAACTAAAAAATAAGGCAAGTACAAAGAAGGAAAATAGGGCAAGTATTAATCAAGGGATAGAGTCTTTAGGCTCTATCTATAATACGGCAAAAGAAGAGCCTTCTGCTCCTTATATGATTAATAATCAAGTTGTTGAAAATACGGCAATACGGCAAAATGCAATAATTGAAAAAATACGGCAAATGGATAAGCCAGCTCAATTAAAAGATCTTATTGCCTTATTTCCAGATATCAGCGAAAGAACATTGAGATATGATTTAACTAGGGCGTGTGCTGAGGGGAGGCTTGAAAGAGTTGGTTCTGGACCAGCAAGTTTTTATAGAGTTAGATCTATATAAGGTTGGTGTTGGCTTGGCGTAATGTTTGGTCTATATGGTCGTTGTATATTTAAGATAACTGTGAATATTGCTTATTTGATTAAGGAATAAAAGAATTGTTCACAAGTTGTCCACAGTTTGCAATGTTGGTAGTACATTTGAAATATATCAGCTATGCTGATATAATATGTTTTGCTTAGTGTGAGGCTAGGCGAGAAACGTTATTTTGCAGGCTTTTTCTGATATTTAAGATATTGGAGGGGCTTGTTGTTTTTTCTCGCAGTCTCGTCTCACTAAGGCGAGATTTTTTTTGTTAAAAGAAGCTTGGCGCATAGGGCCCTTGGTCGGTCTCTAGCGTTACCGGCTTTTCCTGAAATTGGAAGACTTTTTGGTCGAGCATCTGAAAGTCATCCTAAAAGTTAGATAAAAATTATAAAATTAAGTTAATAAATTTTTTTTAAGTCACATATATGAGTAAAATATTTTCTAGATTGTTAGTGTTAGCTATGGTTGTGTGGCTTTCTGGATCAGTGTTGGTTGGATCGGTTTCTGCTCAAGCAACGGACATTAGTGCGTTGTTACAGCAAATCGCCAACTTACAAGCTCAGCTTTTAGCTATGCAGTCAGGATCTTCTGTTGCAATGACTTCGTCCTGTACTTTCACCCGCAACCTCACTGTTGGTGATAGGGGAGATGATGTTACTTGCTTGCAGACTCTCTTGAAATCAAAAGGACACCTTAATTATTCCGCAACGGGATATTTTGGTTCTTTAACTAAAGCTGCAGTTTCTGCTTGGCAGTCTGCTTCAGGAATTACCCCAACTTCAGGATATTTCGGACCTAAATCAAGAGCAGTTCATGCTGCAACGGCAGTTTCTACTCCATCAGTCCCAGGAGTTACAGTTACCCCAGTTGTTACTGGACAAGTAACTATTACCCCAGGAACCAATGTTGGAGGATCGGTCATTTCAGGAGCGGCTCAAATTCCAGTTTTGAACTTTAAGGTTTCTAATGGCACAAACGCAAACGTTTGGGTCACAGGAGCTAAATTTGCAAAGACTGGTGTAGTCTCGGATTCAAACATTACAAATGCTTATTTGTCCATGGGTAGCTCTATAGTTGCTCAGTACAATAGCTTATCTGGTGGAGTTGTTAGTTTCACTGGAAATTTGTTTGAAGTTCCAGCAGGACAAACAGTTGATATTTGGTTAAGAATGGATATTTCAACAGGAGCTTCTAATGGTAATACGTTAGCATTTGCTTTATTAAATTCATCTGACATCACGGTATCGGCCGGAAATCTTTCTGGAAGTTTCCCAATTAGTGGAGGAAATTTCGTAACTACCAGCGTTTCAAATCCATCATTGGCCACAGTTTCAACTTTTACATATACAGGAGTTGCTTCTACGGTTGATGCTGGAACGCTTAGTTTCAAAGCGGCCGCTTTCACAATTTCTGTGACAAACAGCCCAATTAAAGTTACAAACGTAACCTTAACAAACTCTGGATCAATCAACAGTGCTACAGACATTAAAAATCTTATGTTAATGGTTGATGGAAAGACTGTTGGAACAGCTGCAACTTTGGGATCTAATGGAAAGGTAACTTTTGATATGGCTTCTAATGCTCCAATTTTAACAACTGGAACACACGTCATGGAACTTTTCGTTGACGTGCTTGGAACTCCAAATAGAACAGTCAAATTTGAATTACTTAGACCATTTGATTGGACAGTTATCGATACTCAATACAATAGCAATATTAGCGGTGGATCACCTACTGGCTCTGCAACGGAAGTTACAGTAAGAGCTGGAACGATTACTGGTTCAACTAATATTACTACCCCAACAGGAAATATAGCTAAAGGATCAACAAACGTTACCTTGGCTAAATTCGACTTTAGGGCAGCTGGTGAAGCTGTTAGAGTTAAATGGTTACCATTTAAATTGACATTCGTTGGAACTGGAACGATTCCAACAATTAGCGCTGGTTATATCGATGCTAACGTTGGAGCAATCAGTTTGGTTGGAGACGATGGCGCACAAGTTGGAACTGAAATAGGAACATTGTCTTCTTGCACTTATGGAACAGTTGAATATGGCACAGGTACATATATCTGTTCTTTCGGTTCAAGCTCTTCAAATGTTAACTATATTATTCCTGCCAATACCACAAGAGTATTAAGCTTAAAAGTAGAAATTCCTACAACGGCAACTTCTACTTCTATTAAGGGATCAATACTTGCTCCTTCAGGAACATCCGGATTTACTGGATCAAACATTGAAGGACAGGTTTCATTCCAGACCGCAGCAGCTCCAGGAGGAACATTGGATGGATCAGCCTTAACAGTTATCGCTTCTCCATTCCTTGGTTCTCAAAATACAAGTTTTGGACCTCAGACATATGTTCCAGGAGGACAGACGAGAAAAATCGGATCATATTCGATCTCGGCATCTTCGGCTGAAGGTATTGAAGTTAGTAGCTTAACGGTCAAAACCTCTGCAGATATTGGAACTATTAAAATTCAAAACTTGAGAGTTAAAATTGGATCTACTGAATGGAGTTATAATGTTCCAACGGTTGCCCTTTCAACTTCCTATACATTCACTTCGCCTGGAGGAACTCCTACTGTAATTCCAGCAGGATCTTCTGTGCTATTTGATGTTTATGGAGATGTTTTGAGCGGTTCAACAGTTGGTACATATACAGCTCCAACATCTATCGTTGGCGCAGTGGGAGTTGGAATCATCACGAGAAGTAGCCAAACTTTAGCTACTACGACTGCTGCAGTTTCAACCACTCTTCCAATCTTTGGACAGAACGTAGTAATTGCAGCATCTGGAACCTTAACGGCCACAGTTGATACATCTACTCCATCTGCTCAACAGATAGTTTTGGGATTAACGGGTGTAACATTAGGTCAATACAGATTTACGGCTGATAATAACGAAGATATCAGAGTTGATACTTTGAGGATGACAGCTTCTACGTCTGCTGGATCTCCTGCTACATTTTATAATCTCCAATTCTACGATGGAGCCAATAAAATTGGCCCAACAGGAACTGCCTTAGTTGCTTCTACGACAGCCTTTTATATTTCTGATTTTTCATTCGGAAGTACAATGGTTGTTCCAAAGAATACGACTAAGACATACACCTTAAAGGGAGACGTTGCTTCATTTACGAATTCAACATCTTCTCATAATAAGTTTTATCAATTCACGATTAATTCTGCGAGTACAACTCCTTCATTAACCGGAGACATAAAGGCTTATGGAGCCGATTCGAATACGCAAGTTAACGCTACGACTTCTAGTAGCACTCAAACTTTGAGTTCTAATATACAAACCACTTTGAGAACTAAACTTACCCCTGCCTTCGCAACATTGGGAGCAACTTCCAATAGAACCAGACAGGCTAACGATGATATTGGAACTTTGACCATCACCGCTGATGCGGGTTACGGTGTTGAGTTAAAGAGTCTTCAAATCAAGTTCTCTGGTGCAGCACTATCTTCTCCTGTGCCTTCTGGCTGGAGCGGAGTCGTGTTACAACTCATCGACAGTGATACGGCTGGAGTGATCATGTCTACAACCAGTACTATGAACGCTACTACTACTGGAATAGGAATGACTCTCTCAACTCCTTTCCTTGTTACTCAGGGAACATCGAAAGTATTTAAGTTGAGATTAGATTCTTCTAACTTTACCAATGCAGCGACTGTATCTGACAGCTTGTCTTGGCAGTTAGGAAGCACCTCAGCTTTGACATGGGCTTCTCAAGGACTTTCATCTTCTGAGACCTTAAACCTCGAAGAAAGAATAATTCCTATCACAAGCACTGTTTCATTTGAATAGTCGTTTGCCGAAGAGAATTATGTTACAAAAAGTCCCCGCGAAAGCGGGGCTTTTTGTTTCTATTAATATTTTTTTAGGGTAAGTATTAATTATTCAAGATAGATCTTTTCGGTATTTTCTATCATATTTTTTAAAGTTAAGTTGTGTTTAAAAAAAGCAAAGGCATTGTTTATTAATTTATTTTTTAGATCTTGGCTATTTTTAATATTATTTATAGCCTCTGCGATATTTATAGTATTTTTTATATTAACCAAAATACCATTCTCATTATTTAATATTTCTGTTATGCCTCCAGTTTTGGTTCCAATTATTGGAATTCTAGCAGACATTGCCTCTAAGAGTGTGTAGGGGAGTCCTTCTTTAACCGAAGACAAAATAAATATATCAAAGGCCTTTAAAAATCTTGCATCGTTGTTTTCATTTTTTAAGATAAAAAACCTATTTTCTAAAGAATATTTCTTGATAAGATTATTTAATTTTTCTTTTTCATATCCATCACCAATGATTATAAAAATTGATTTATTTTCTAATTTCGCCGAACTGATAAGTGTTTCATAATCTTTTTCTTTTACTAATCTACCGATGGACCCCACCATATGAGATGCTTGAAATTCTAAGTTTGATATTTGAACGGGGGATTGATTTTGAATCTTTTGAAGTAATATATTTCTAGCTTCGTTTTTGTTTAAAAAATTAATGTCTTCACCGATTCCATTCCAGACTACTTTTAATTTATCGGAATTAGCGATTCTAAGCCTTAGGGCTATTTCTCTATCATAATTAGAAACGTTGATGATTTTATTTTGAAAAATGCCGGCGGCTTTATGTAGGGCAATATAGAAAAATCTTTCTAATTTGGAAATTTTATTTTGAGGATTAAAAACCCAGCCGTGTGCGGTGAATATTATTTTTAAATCTTTATTTGATGTTTTTCTATAAATAACTCCAGCTATTGTTCCTAACACCCCAGCCTTTGAACTATTTAGATGGATTATGTCAGGTGTTTCTTTTTTTAGAATTTTTACTATTTCAAAAATAGCTTGCCAATCATTCCAAAAAAATATTCCAGGATTTGTTTTATTGGATAGGGACTTTATATCTATTCCGCCAAAAATAATTTTTGATTCAAAAAACTCTTTGTTTATATTAGTAGAAAGATCGTGGATATATTTTTGAGCGCCCCCAATGTCGGATTTGGTTATTATGTAGAGGATTTTAGTTTTATGACTTTTCATATAAGATTGTTGTTATAATAACTCAAGATTTAAAGGAAAGGTTTTTTATTAAAGGTAGTTATATTATATAGTTTTTATGAAAAAGGTACTTATTACTGGAACTTCTGGGTTTATAGGCTTTCATTTGGCGAAAAGAATGCTATCTGAAGGATGGGCAGTGGTTGGAATTGATTGTATAACCGATTACTACGACGTGAGGATGAAGTATGCTAGGAAACAAATTCTTGAAAAATCTTCAAAATTTAAATTTTACAAGCTTAATATCGTAAATTACGACAAGCTTAAGGAGGTTTTTGAGAATGAAAAACCAGATTTAATAGTCCACTTAGCTGCTCAGGCTGGGGTTAGATATTCACTTATTAATCCATGGGCCTATGCGGAGTCTAATTACATAGGAACATTAAATATTTTTGAGGCAGCCAGGACTTTTGGCATAAAAAAAGTTTTATATGCTTCCTCTAGTTCTGTATATGGAGCAAATAAGGAGATGCCGTTTTCTGAAGACCAGAAAGTAGATATGCCAATGTCGATGTATGCTGTTTCTAAAAGAGCCAACGAGTTATTGGCTTATTCGTATCACAATTTGTCCGGAATGGATGCTATTGGGCTTAGATTTTTTACTGTTTACGGAGAATATGGAAGGCCAGACTTGGCATTGTTCAAATTTACAAAGAACATTATCCAGGGGAAAGAGATAATGCTCTTTAATAATGGAGAGATGACAAGAAATTTTACTTATGTGAGCGATATTTTGGATGGAATACTGGGAATAATAAATAAAAATATTAAGGGATATAAGATTTATAATCTTGGCGGACCAGACTCTACATCTTTAAAAAAGTTTGTGCATTTGATAGAAAAAAATCTTGGAATAAAGGCTAAAATAAAACTGATGCCGATTCAATCTGGAGACGTGCCAGCTACTATTGCCGATACTTCAAAGGCCAATAGAGATTTTGGATTTAACCCGAAAATTAAAATTGAGGACGGGGTTAAAATATTTATAGATTGGTTTTTGAAGAATCAGGATTGGTTGGTCGGATTAGAAGAGGAAAAAATAACAGAATTTTCTTCTTCGGTTACAAGAAAACTTTTTGAAGATAATTCAAGTATCGCAGTTTTTTCTTTAGCTTATTTCCCATTCGAAGGGGGAGCAGAAATTGCACTTAGAGAATTTATAAAGAGAATGCCATTTGGATTTAAAATATTCACAAATAGATTTGATTCAAAATGGGATCACGAAGAAGAAAATTCTGGAGCTACTGTGTTTCGTGTTGGTAATGGAAAATCTGGAAATTATTACGGAAGGAATTTTGAGAAAATATTATATGTATTTAGGGCCTGGAGGAAGGCAGAGAAGGAGCATACAAAGAGGCCATTTGATGCTATTTGGGGAATGATGGCTTCTTATGGAGGATTTGCAGCGCTATTATTTAAATTAAGACATCCAAAAATTCCATTTATTTTGACTTTGCAAGAAGGAGATTCGGAAGCTCATATATTAAGAAGAGTTGGAATATTTTATATTTTATG
>SIBX01000009.1 GCA_009694925.1 Minisyncoccota bacterium | reverse complement strand
TGCATCTCATCCGAACCGAGTTCGGGGAGGTGCATGACAACTCGAGCGATGAAATCGTTGATCTGGCTCATGGCGCTATTTCCTTTCGGTTTTCGCCATTGTCTTCAGTTTCCCTTGAGGACGAAGGGGTTGTGACAACTAGTCACAGCCAGAAAACTTTATATTAAGAATTGAACTGGATTCCCATTCGGAGACGGGGATGACAGAATATCAAGTCTTTTGGCTATGACTACCTCGTCTTTGATTCTCAATGTACTAAATCAATCATAGCAGAAATAAATCTATTCGTCAACCCTGTTAGAAGTGAAAACTTCTAACAGGGTTGATAGCTTGAGGTATAAATCCTTATTTTAAAGGATTTATATTCTATTTAAGACATTAATTCCTAAAATTTTTAGTCCATTTTTGAGAACCCCACAAACCGTATCAATCATCATCAATCTAGCATTTCTAAGGTTAATATCCTTGTCTTCTATAATGCGGGTTGATTCATAGAATCTATTGGCATCGTTGGCTAATTCATATAGATAGAGGGCCAAACTATTCAAAGAATTTAAATCTGCACATTTTTTAATTGATTCTGGGAAAAGTAAAATTCTTTTCATAATTCTTTCCTCTTCTAGAGAGTTGAGAAGTGAGGAATCTCCTTTTTTCTTATCTTTTACTTTCATAAGAATATTGAGGAGGCGGACATAGGTGTATTGAAGATAGGCGGCGCTATTGCCCGAGAAATCCAGCATAGCATCCCAATTAAAAACGATATCGGAATATGGGTGCTGTTTGAGGTCGTTGTATTTCAAGGCGCCGATACCAACTGTTTTCCCGATGACGCTAATTTCTTTGTCCCCTAGCGATGAATTCTTTTCTTTAACTCTTTCTTTGGCTAAATCGATAATTTTGTCAGATAATTCCTGAAGTTCGATAATTTTTCCTTCACGAGTGGCAAGTTTTTTACCATCTTCGCCTAGAACCATTCCAAATTTAACGTGAATTAATTCTGATTGATCTAATCCTAAGAGTTTGGCAACGGCGAATAATTGTTCGAAGTGCAGAGTCTGCTGATTGGCAACAACATACAAAATCTTTGATGGTTTATAGCTTTTAATACGATCTCTTAAACTGGCGATGTCGCGGGTAATGTATAAAGTTGCTCCGTCGGATTTTCTAATCAGAGCTGGTGGCAAGTTTTCTAGTTCAATAATCTGGGCTCCTTCTGATTCTTTTAAGATTCCGGCGTTTTCAATCGAATTAATAGTTTTGCTTAAAACTTTTTCATAGGCGCTTTCACCTTTAACCACATCAAAAGACACTCCTAAGATTTCCAACATCTTATCAGTATCAGCCATAGAATAATCCCTGAACATTTCCCAGAGTTTTCTATTTTCAGGATCTCCGTTTTCTAGTTTTCTAAATTCCTCTTGGCCTTTGGATTCTAGTTCTGGGCTAAGTTTTAATTCTTGGTGGAATTTAACATATAAATCCAACATGGTACCCATCGGATCTTTTTTAAGAATGTCTTTATCTCCCCAGATTTTATAGGCGGCAATGAGTTTGCCGAATTGAGTGCCCCAATCGCCAATGTAGTTCCAGCGAATAACGTTATAGCCCAAAGTTTTGTAAACATTAGCGAGTCCGTCGCCGATGATGGTTGAGCGCAAATGGCCAACATGCATAGGCTTGGCGATATTGGTTCCGCAATATTCCACGATGACGGTTTCCCCTCTTCCGATTTTGGATCTGCCATAGGAATCTCTGTCTTTATAAATACCCTTCAATTCTTCTTGGAGAAATTCTTTTTTAATAAAAAAATTAATGAAGCCTGGAGCGACGAGGGTAACAGAAGAAAATCTTTTTGAAATTTCTTTATCCGTTGAAAGAGTTTTTACAATTTCTTCGCCAAGTTTCATTGGGGCGGTTTTATTCTTTTTAGCCAGAATAAAAGCGAGGTTTATCGAATAATCCCCTAGTTTTTCATCTGGGGGGGTTAAGATATCAAAATTATCTTCTTTAAATTTACTGGCTATTCTTTCTTTTAACGAATCTTTTAACATTTCTTCGTATAAATATAAATTCCAAGTATATAAGAAATATTAAACTAATTTATAGGGTATAGCCAATAGCTCTGCCTCGTCGGCAAGACGGGTACTAGGGTTTAGGGTAAAGTTTGTATATTATATAAATATGGAAGTTTTATCCGAAAATAAGAAAATCCTCGAAAAAATCAAGGACTTTTTTATTTAAATTAGTTAAGGGATTAAAATCCACCACCTCCAGCTCCAGTAGTTGGAGTTTTTGTTCCAGAATCTGCTGGTCCACCAGGAAGATTGAATCCATATCCAACTTTTGCACAAGCAACTTTACAGGCATCATTAGGATAAACTTTATAAGAACAAAGATATGGCGAAAATCCAGATAAATCGCAAGTTACTTTCGTATCCTTAGATGGATCTGGGCACATTTTAACAAAATCACATTCAAAATTATTTGGCTTAGATCCTACTACCGCAAATTGAACACAAAGAGAGTCTAATTTTTTGTCTTTCGCTGCTTGTGCTAATTTTTTTTTGCAAACATTTGAGTTGCGCTCCTCTGCCAGCTTTTTACCCTTTTCCTCGCATTTACCATTATTCCAATAGCAAAGATATGGGACAGTGATTGCACCACCATAAACATCGATAGTACTAAAACTCCTACTCCTAGCACATATTCGATCACCGCTTTTATCACAATTATCACCTAAATTTTTTGTAAATCCACCCAAGCTACTAGCTTCAGCTGATTTCTCTAAATTTATTGAGCTATTATTTGAGGCAATAATCACCCAAACACCCAAGCCTAAAATAAAAACAAAAATTGATGCCAGCCGTATATTTTTTTTATTAATATTCATAATATTTTTATAAAGATTTTTATAGCTATATTATACTCCCCTAAATATAATACGGCAATGATAATCAATAACCGATGTTTGCCTTATTTCTCAAATATAATTTAATTGATTATTATTAGAAATGATCAATTAAATAGAGAGTCTCTATTCTAGAGGGGTGATAATTAAAAAAAATAAAATGGACATTTTATCGGAAAATAAGAAAGCTGGTATGGAATATGAAATCCTTGAGAAGTTTGTGGCAGGGATTGAGCTTAAGGGTTTTGAGGTTAAGTCCGCTAGGAAGGGCAGTTTTGCTGTCTCTGGCGCGTCTTGCGTGCCCGAGGGAGCTGGCCTAGGTCAAAGCGAAATGTTTTTGATAAATTCCGATATACATCCGTATCAGAATAATAATTCCCCGAGTGATTATAATAGTAAGCGAGCGAGGAGATTATTGTTGAATAAAAAAGAAATAGATTATTTGTTGGGGAATTTTAATAAAGGAATGAAAATTATTCCTTTAAAGGTTTTTTTGAAAAATAATTTGGTGAAAATTGAGATTGCGTTGGTGAAAAATAAAAAGAAAGGAGATAAAAGAGAATACTTGAAGGAAAAAGATATGAGAAGGGAAATTAAGAGAGTGGTTGGATGAAGGAGAGATACAAAAAAGACCACCCGAAATGGATGGTCTTTTTTGTATCTGGTGGAAATGGCGGGAGTTGAACCCGCGTGCAAAAGTTAAATTATTTCCGCGTCTACAAGCTTAGTAGTCGGCTTCTTGCGAAGCTAAAACGATTAGAAAATTTTAATTTTTAGTCCCGATTCGAAAACTTTCAGGAAAATTCGTCGGGACGATCTCTATTTATAACACCGGAGAATCCCCTATGGAGAATCGAGGTCCGATGACACCAGGTTAAGCTAAAGCGAAAGCTGGCATTCTGCTAACTGAATTGTTGGCAGTAATTGTTTGCCTGAATTGATTTACGAGTATTCTGGCGAAACTCGGCTTGCAACGGAAATTATCTAATTAAAGCCAAAGCCTGTCATTCCCGTAGCTGTACTATATCAGAACCATCTATATTTGACAAGTCAAGGTGGAGATGCTATTATGATGACAGTACCCATGAACACAAGGGAGATTCGAATGAATTGCGATCAATTTAAGGCAGCCCTCAGTGCTTCTACTGAGGAATCGGTGCTGGACTCAGAAGCTCGGAATCATGCCGCTGAATGTGAAGGGTGCATGGTCTACCTCATGGAACGGAAGATGGCTGTCACCAGAGATTTCGTTCGCGACATCGAAGGCCCGACAGCCCCGATTTCGTCGAACTGACTCCAACCTCCCAGGCCCGACCCAATGACTCACGATTCTGCCGCACAAGGTGGGAGCGTGGGTTGTTTTTTTATTTGATAAAATACATGGGAAATAATAAGATTTATTTAGCACAAGCGATTCGGATTCAACTACGGCCGAGAATGGGGAATGTGTCGCACCAGAAGGAGTTAGATTGATGGCTACAAAACGCAGGAGCACATTTTGTGTGATGTTCAGGGGATTCATATCGAGATATCAATCAACAATAACGGCGACATTATTGTCCAATATTCGAAATTCGAAGATGTCTAGCTCGAGAAGGCTTGGGCTACATGCCGAAAAATGCGAAGACTGTCGCGCATTCATGCATAACATAAGGGAAGCCTGAGGTGTTGCCTGAACCTAAGGGATCTACAATTCACAATAATGTGGAGCGTAGATCTTTTTTTGTTTTAAATTTTATTTGACAAAATATGTAAAAATATTAAGATTTCTTCTAGTACCTATGGCGACAAAGGAGAGGGATTTGAACTGCGAAATGTTTCGGACCTTGATCGACGGGGATCGAGTTGATGAGGCAGTTACAGAAGACTTCGCGGAGCATGCAAGGAGTTGCGCACAATGCGGTGTTTTCCTGATCACAAGGATAGAGACACCGAAAGAAGGATAGATGACTAGAGACCTCGATGCTGCCAAAGGCGTGTCGAGGTCGTTATATTTTACAAAATCAATATAACTTACTACAATAGCATTAACTGATTCTTTAAATAACGCATGTTTAATAAATATAATAACCGACCACAACCGAGAGAGACTCATAAAATAAATGAAAGGATAACGGCTTTGGAGCTTAGGGTTATTGGAGCACAAGGCGAAAACCTTGGAGTTATTTCAAAAGAAGAGGCTTTGAGAATTGCCAAAGAAAATGGATTGGATTTAATTGAGATATCCCCTAACGCCCAGCCGCCAGTCGCCAAGATAATGAGCTTTGATAAGTTTAGATATGAAGAAGATAAAAGGGCCAAGAAGGCTAAAATTACTCAGAAAGGAAATGAGATGAAACAGATCCAGATCAGCGTCAAAGCCGCAAAAAATGATTTGGAAATAAAAGTGAAACAGTTAGAGAAATTTATGGAAGCCGGACATCCAATTTCCATAGTTTTAACCTTGAAGGGCAGAGAAAAGGCCAATAAGGATTGGGCCAAGATGAAGATGGAAGAATTCCTTAAAATGATTGGTTTAGAGTTTAGAATTGTGTCGCCACCGAAGTTTGGAGGATATGGAATTAACGCGATTATCGCTAAGAAATAGCTTTTGGATAATGTAAAAATCAAATATTAAAGATTAAAATTGCAGATTAAAATTTAAAAATGTTTTTAATTTTGCATTTTATATTGTCATTTTGATTTTTGATATTTAATCTTTGATTTATGTTGATAATTGGGTATCTATGGACATTTTAAAATTATTCGGTTAAAATGGAAAAACATCAAAAAACACTATGAAGCACGCCTTTAGAGACAGGATAAAAATAACAGGAACAGGAAAATTATTGAGGAGACCTATGAGACAGGGGCATTTTAAGGCCAAAAAGAGCACAAAACAGAAGAGAAATCTTAAAGGAACCGTTGAAGTTCATAAAGCCGATAGAGATTATATTAGACAAAATTTTTAGAAGCGATATTAATTCATACGAATATAAAAAAATATGACACCCCTTCATTTTTAGAAATGATAAAGTTGGGTGCGAGAGGTGAAGATACAACATCTTAATAGTTGAGACAATAAAATGGTATTAAAATTAGATTAATTTAAAAAACAATGACAAGAGTAAAGAGAGGCAAAACAGCAACTAAAAAGCGTAATAAAATCCTTAAATATACTAAGGGTTTTAGATGGGACAGAAAATCTAAGGAGAGAGCAGCTAAAGAAGCCTTGCTTCATGCTTGGACTCATGCCTTTCAAGGAAGAAAAGTTGAAAAAAGAGTAATGAGATCCCTTTGGCAAACAAAGATTAATGCCGCAACTAGACTTAATGGAATGACTTATGGAAATTTCATCTTTAAGACCAAAAAACATAAAATTGAGATTGATAGAAAGATATTAGCTGATATTGCAGAACATCACCCAGAAGCTTTTAAAAAGATTGTAGAATCCGTCAAAGCTTAAAAAATAAAAACACCCGATATCGGGTGTTTTTATTTTTTAACTCTATTCCCTATTATTTTTACTCCTTCGCTTTTGAGTAATTCTTTTTTAAGATTAATTCCTCGATTATAGCCGCTGAGTTTTCCACTAGATTTGATTACTCGGTGGCACGGGACTTGTTGGTAGTTCTGGTTTTGGCTCATTACTCGTCCCACTAGGCGCCAACCCCTGGGGATGCCTGCGATAGTGCCCACTTCTTTGTATGTTAAAGTTTCTCCTTTGGGGATGCCGGATACTACCTGCATAATGCGGTCTATGTGGTTGTGTTTGAGGATTTTCTTGTTTTGCGTTTTCGGCTTGAAGTTCTTCTGGTTTTTTAATGTAAGCATAGGCTTTTTCTAAAATTTTGATTGAGTATTTATATTTAGCCAAAATACGCTTGGCTTCAGGCAAAGTAAACCAACCATATCCTTCATGGTATTCTTTCAGAATTATTGTAGATTGAGTAGTTTCGGCAAGATAAAGTATGACAATTTTGAAAATATCGTCTGGACCTTCGCGATAGACGAATTTTTCGTAAGTTTTAAAATTGCCAATAAGCTTAAGTTCGGAACTTTTTAAACCGGTTTCTTCTCTAACTTCTCTGAAGGCGGTCTGCCAACTTCTTTCATCGCCTTCTATTTTACCCTTTGGAAAATTCCAGTAGTTCCTGCCGTGATACAAAATCAAGAATTTGATTCCCTCTTCGGTCTGCCTAAAGATAACAATCCCGGCAGATATCACTTTTTTCATTTATATTTACAGTATAACAGATATTCAGCGTTTTAGGAAGCCTGACGGACAGATAGGCCCTTATGTTCCGCCAGTTGACGGACAGGGATTGGGCAATAGTAAAAACTAAGAGCGTTTCAATGATTTAAGCATCTCGCCCACTGGTAAAGTATTAATGATGTCTTCTTTTTTTGCCCAGCCGCGACGAGCGAGGCCAATGCCTAAATCTAAGTATGGAAAATGACTAACCGAGTGAGCATCGGAATCTATAGACATTTTTACCCCTGATTCAACGCACATTTTTATATATTCGTCGTTTAAATCTAGTCTTTCTGGTTGGGAGTTAATTTCTAAAACAATCCCCTTTTCTTTGGCATACTTTATTATCTCTGGAATAGAGACGGCATATGGATCACGTTTGCCCAATCTACGACCAGTCGGATGAAAGAAAATATTTACATAGGGATTATTCATCGCCTTTTTAATTCTTTCTGTCTGCTCTTTTTCTGACAAGTTAAATAACGAGTGCACAGAAATTGAAACAATATCTAATTGTTTAAGGATTTCATCTGGCATATCCAATGAGCCATCTTCTAAGATGTCGCACTCAGTGCTTTTTAGGATTTTGAAGTTTACGCCTTCTTTTTCTAGTTTTTTATTGAGCTTATCAATTTCTTTTGTTTGTTCCAGAATTCTTTTCTCATTCAAGCCGTTGGTCATGGCCAGTCTTTTTGTGTGATCAGTTATGGCGATATATTCTAAGCCATATTTAATTGCGGCATTGGCCATTTCTTCTATGGAAGCGTCTCCATCTGTCCAATTGGTCTGAACTTGAAGATCGCCTTTCAGATCTCCGTAATTTATTAGTTTGGGAAGTTTTTTGGCGCGAGCCAACTCTATTTCTCCCCTGTTTTCTCTAAGTTCTGGAGAAATATATTGCATTCCTAGATTGGAATAAATATCTTCTTCTGTTTCGCCGGCGATATATTTTTCTTCGCCATTATCTAAAATTTTATAAAGACCATATTCGTTAAGCTTCATTCCGTACCCTATCGCAACCTTTCTTAAGGCAACGTTATGATCTTTTGAGCCCGTAAAATAACTTAAAGCTGCGCCATAGGATTTTTTATCTACCACCCTCAAATCGACTTGAATACCAGACTTTAATAAAACAGCAGACTTTGTCTCGCCTTTGGCTAAAATCTGAAGAACATTGTCCATGCTGGTGAAAAAATCCATAATGGGAGCGCTGTTTTTAGATTCAATTAAAATATCCACATCGCCTATGGTTTCTTTTCTTCTTCTGATGGAGCCCACGATATCTAGCCTGGTTACGCCTTTTATTTTTTTTAGATTGTTTTCGATATTTTTTATCTCGGAAGATAAATAGCCATATAAAAATCTGCCCTTAGATCTTTTAAGAAATTCTATGCCTTTTAATACATTTTCTTCGCTTTTGGCGCCAAAACCTTCTAGGGACTTAATTTTCCCCGCCTTGGCAGCGTTTTCTAATTCTTCTAAATTTTTAATATTTAACTTTTTATAGAGCGCCTTTATTTTTTTTGGGCCTAGTCCGCCAACGCGCCTAAGATTAGTTAAATCAACTGGAGTTTTTTTCTTTAGTTCTTCATAAAATTTTATCTTGCCAGTTTTTAAATATTCTTCTATTTTTTCTCCTGTACTTACTCCTATGCCTGGGATTTCTTCCAGAGCTTTAATTCCACCCTTTTTATAAACATCGCCCAAATCAAAACTTAAAGAAGCTATTGTTTCACTAGCTTTTTCATAGGCGCGGGGCTTAAAAGGAACATCCTGCATATCAAGATACTCCCCTATTTCTTGGAATATTTCGGCGATGATTTGATTGACCATATAATTAGGGTTTAGCCACTAGCCAATAGGGTTTAGAACTTAGTGGATTTTATGATGTTTTTCTCCGAAATTTCTTTCAAAAGAAATTTCACTCTTTATGTGAGGAAAACTGTTCTTCAAAGGAAGGAAGAGAAAAGCTGAACTTACCGCTAAGATTCCTGAGCATAAAAATATCACTTGAAAACCATATAGATCTGCGTAGTATCCGCCGACTGCTGTTGCAAGGGATGTTGCTACTCCAACAGCAAAGACAGATTCCAAACTCCATTCGAAACTGACTTTTTTCCTATCAACGTGCTTAGTGAAAAGATTGTACCAGGCTGGAACTGCCCAAGCCATACATATTGCCAAAAAAATCTCTACAACATATAAGTGCCACGGCTTAGTTGAAAAAGCATACATTATTGGCACGAAGCCGCTTAATAAATATCCCCAAAAAACTGCCCAGAATTGAGTGCGCTCGCCGTCTACTTTATCTAAGAATTTTGCGATTGGGAGCTGAAGAACGGACTTTACCACCCAATAAGTCGCAGATACAAAACCAGCAATTTTAATAGATCCTCCATCTATTTGATCGGTTATAAAAATTGAGAAAAATGGAGCGAAAGAAGCGAATGCAGAGTTAAAGAAGAAATCGCTCGCAACCATATATTTTATTATTTTGTTGATGTGTTTAAGCATGGTTTAAGTATAAATGTAAAAACTAAAATGTGAAATGATTAATAGACAATGTCTTGCATTTTCCTTTGGCGATTGGAAAAGATTATGGAAAGAGAAATTGTGATTGCGGTCCAAAAAATGAGGATGCCGGAGGATGAATCCCAGAAATAATGATCAAAAATTCCTAGCGTTAGATTGCCTACCAGAACCGAAAGACATAAAATTAGCGCTAATTTGTTATCTGATTTTTTAAAGATTAATTTTGAAATTCTAATTAGCAAATTAAATATAAATAGAAGGAAAAAGAAAAGACCGAAAAGACCTATTTCTAGCATAATTATTAAATATAAATTATGAACAGGCTCAAATTGCCAAGAATTATTAAAACCAAACATAGAATAGATATTATTCTTTAAAAAATAAGATACTCCGCCCCCGATCCCAATCCCCAAGATTGGATGTTGTTTTATGGTCTGTAGAGCCATTTGAGAATACTTTATCCTATCGACAAAAGCCTCGCTTCCAACTAGACCCTGAAATCTTGGCAAGATAATATCGCCCAATATAAAAGAAGCAATAAAAATACTGAATACTATTGAAAATATGCCGAAGATTCTTTTATGGATTCCCGCCTTCGCGGGAATGACAGATGAGGCAGAATTTCTAAGTTTAAGAAAAAAGAACATCGCAAGGGCGACAATTGAAACCAAAATTGCAGATCTGGAAAAGCTGACTACTAATCCAAAAACTAATAAGACTAAAGATATTTCTGCAAGAAGCAGTTTGATAATTTTCTGGATTCCCGCCTTCGCGGGAATGACATTGTCTACTATTTTCTCTATGAAATAAACGCAAACCATTATGCATAGAAACAAATAGGCGCCTAAAATGTTTGGATGAGAGAAAAGACCATAGCCACGAATAAGGATAGTTCCTGGGAAAGCGACCTTGCTGATACCGGGAAGAAAACTTAAAACTGGCTCCCCGATAAACTGCAAGCCGAAACTTTTAAATGCAAAGAATTGATAGGTTGCAATTAAAGAATTAAAAACTCCGAAAGAAACTATCAGAATTAAAAATCTTTTTAAAAGTCCCCTATCTGACAATAAAAATCCTAAGGAAAATGAATATAGAAAAATTAAGTAAATTCTAATAAGAGACACTAGAGAAAAAATTGGTATTGGAGAAAATAATGTTGAAGTTTTAGAGAATAAAATAAAACCTAATCCGATAAGAATTAAATATTTAAAATGTCTTATATAATCTTTGAATTCAGAAAAAATTCTTTTATTTAAAGCTAAATAAAATAAGAAATAGATTAAAAATAAAATTATGGCTATATCGCTGAAATTAATGAAAATAGATTGATAATCGTGCGGAATATTTGAAAAGCTTTTTAATAGAATTCTGCGATTTATAAAGATTGAAACAACCGAAAGAAAGATAAATAGACTATTGAGTAATGGCCAGATCTTGTTTTTAAAATTTTGAATGTATTTCATTTTAAAACCAGTTTTTTAATTCAAAGATGATGGCTATGCTAAAAATTAAAAATAAAAAAACAATGGATATGTTATTTTGTCTTTTAAAAATTGATTTGCCGATATTTCCCCTATTCATCTTGAGCCAGATAAGAATTATAAAGATACATTCGATACTTAAGAAAATTCCTCCAATAATACCCGTTAAAAGAATGAAGTTTCTCAAACCTGCGACATAAAGAATAATCGGCAGAAAAACTACCATAAAAAATCTTAAAGATTTTCTGATTTTTAAATCAAATCTTAAAATATTAAAAATATTGAGACCAACCACTATATATGAACTCCAAAGACATAGAATTCCTAATATTCCCAAAACAAAGAGAAATATCGGCGAAACGTTGCCTATTAAACCGGAAACAGAGTCTTCAGAAACAACCTTAGAAAGACTTAGTACCCCGAAAATAAAAATGGCATAAACTATCCCAGGAATTATCGTTCCTAAAGAAACGGATTTCTTTAGATTTTTATCAGAATTATTGCTTTTAAGAATTCTAAAATAATCAACCAGCGAAGGAATGGCAACCGATCCAGACAAAGCAAAAAGAATTGGACCCAGGGGAAAGAAAATATTTTTTCCGCCGGGGGCGGATCCGCCTTCGGCTGAAAAAAATGGAAAAGTAAAATCTATTTGAAATAAGTTTTTAAATCCGTAAATAAATGTAGAAATGATGATGACTATTATTCCCCCAGTTATTAAAAATTCTGTGAAAGCTAATTTTTTGACATTAAAAAATATTGCGAATGACCCGAGTAGCCAAAATATTAAAACTTTGAAAATCTGGCTGGCTTCTGGATAGATTAAATTTATGAAACTTTCTGAAAGAATCAAATAAATAACCATAACCAAAATCATCTCTACAACTCCTATAAAAATTGATGATATAAAGGCGTATTTCCCTAAATACATTTTGGTGTAGCCAACGAAGCGATGATTGCCCGGAGTTCTTTTTATAATATCTGCATACATTAAATGGATTAGGCAAAATGCCCAAATACTTATTCCCAAAAATAAAAGTCCGAGCAAAATACCTGAACTTTTAAAAACGTATGGAAGTGCAAAAACTCCGGCACCGATGATTGTGCCAGAGAGAATACCTGCTGGAAGAAAAAAATTCTTATACATTATTTCTTAATTTCGTAAACTAAATCGCCAACTCTGGCACGCTTAGCAACCTTGATACCAATAAACTTGCCTTTAGGGGCGATCATGACGCTTTTATGGTCTATCTGAATTGATTTTAAAACTTCTTCAAAATTTGTCGTAGCGCCTTTAATTCTTATTTTTGTCCCGATTTTTATGAGTTTTTTAAATTTGAAAATGGCTACTTTTATTTTGTTATAAAAATGAGTGACTACGCCTATCGGTTTGCCTAAATTTTCAACTTTTTTGATTTTTGTAACCGATTTTTTTAAAGCCTTCTTTTTTGTTTTAGGCTTGGATGCTATTTTTTTTGTTTTTTTAGATCTTTTAATCATTTTACCCTAGCATATATTCCCTAAGAATTTTCTTTCTTTTTCTATCATATCTATAAGTTTATCAACTAACTCAACGGGATCGCTTGAGTAAATAATATTGCCCATTCCCCTATGAGAATTTTTTACAATATCTTCAACCATATCTGCAACGCCTCCGGTTTTAGTTAAAACAGCCATTGGCTTCTGGCTTTCAAATGCGATCGTAAATTCATTGAGAGTTCCTATTCTTCCACAAATAAAAATTATGCCACTTGCGGCTTTCATTAAAAGCAAGTTTCTCCCGGAATATTCCTGACCGGTATAAACAATGCTGTCGTGATAATCTAATGGCAAGTGATATGTTTTAACATGAGCTAATTCTGAACCAGCAGGAGAATAACCAATAACTGTTCCACCTTCTTCTTTGGCTCCTTTGGCTGACCAGTATGGAATGCCCGTTGTTGCACCGGTTATTAAGATCATTCCTCTTTTAGCAATTTCGCGGCCAACTGCCTCTGCTTTATCTATTGCATCAATGGCACAGTAGCCAGTCTCTGCCGCACCAGAAACTCCAATGGATAATTTTACGCAATAAGGATTTACTTCTTTTTTGTCTAATCTCTTGTCTTTTGAAATTATTTTTTTAGGCATATTTTTTGCTTAATTGAGATGATTATAACACATTAAATTAATGGCTAAATCATGGAGGCAAGTGTTTAATTTTATAAATTTATGGATTCTCCTTGACGAGGAACATAAGCAGAAACAGCTAGATCGTCTGTAATTTTACTTCTCAAAACTAAACTCGCGGATTCTTCTCCCTGAACTACGAAGACTTTTTTTAAAGAATGTCTCATGGGGCTTAACCATTCCATTAATTGCTTTTGGTCGGCGTGAGCGCTCCAAGCACCAACGGCCTTAACCTTGGCGCGGACTGGAATTTTTTCTCCAACAAGATTTATAAATTTAGCTCCGTCTAAGATTTGTCTACCCAAAGATCCTTCGGCCTGATAACCAACTATAAAAAGAGTGCTGTTTGGATCTGGTAAGTAACGAACTTCATGATGCAAGATGCGCCCACCATGGCTCATACCCGAACCGGCAATGATTATTTTTGGCGGAGGAACTTCGTTAATTTTTTTAGAATCTTGAGTGGTTGGAGTCATTTTTAGGCTAGGAAATTTTAAAAAATGATCAACAGATTCCATAACGCGGGAGCTATCTTTAATAAAATAATCTTTATACTTTTTATAAACTTCAACTAACTTTATGGCTAATGGACTATCTAAAAATATTGGTATTTTTGGAACTCTTAAATTATCAAAAAGTTCGTCTATCGCATAAAGAAGCTCTTGTGTGCGCTCCATTGCAAATGCCGGAATAAGAAGCGTGCCACCTTCTTTTACTGTGTCTTCTATTAAGTCTTCTAATATATCCTTTCTCATGCCAGTTGATTCATGAAGCCTATCTCCGTAAGTTGATTCAATCACGCAATAGGTGGGATTTTTATCATAAAAATCTTTATTGCCAATTATTGGCGCTGGAGAATTTCCTAAATCGCCAGAAAAAATAATTTTTTCTCCCTCGCATTCAATAATTACAAAACTTGACCCGAGAATATGTCCTGCATTATAAAAAGTTACTCTAAATGGACCTATTTCGAATGGATAATAATATGCGACGCCTTCCCAATGAGGCATTAAGTTATGAACGTCTTCCTCTCTGTAAATAACGGGAAGTTTAAATTTTTGAGCTTCTTTTTCTAAAATATGCTCGGAATCAACAAGTAAAATTTCTGCTAAGTCTCTAGTTGGCGGAGTGGAATAAATCTTTCCTCTGAATCCTTCTTTAAATAGTTTTGGCAAACGGCCGATGTGATCTATATGCGAATGAGTTATTAAAACAGCATTTATTGTTTTTGGATCGTATGCGAATGATTCCCAGTTGTGGCGCTCGGAAAAATTGCCTCCCTGCTGAAGACCGCAATCTATTAAAATTCTAAATCCTTCGGATTCAAGCAAATAATTTGCTCCGGTAACTGACTTTGCTCCGCCGTGAAAAGTTAGTTTCATTTTTAGAATTTTGTTTATGTCTATTTATTATAGACTATAAATACTTACTTTTCTCTATCTGATCAATTTTTGCACTGCTTCTTTGTCGCTCCAGGAGATTTTTTTGCCCTTAGCTACTCTAATTGATCTTTCCGAACCCTTACCCGTGATAACCACAACATCTTGCGACTTGGCAAGAGAAATAGCTATTTTAATGGCTTCACCGCGATCGATTATTTTTTGATATTTTTTATGATTATAAATTCCTTTTGATATTTCATTTAAGATTTCTTCTGGGTTTTCATCGTATGGATCTTCGTTGGTTAAAATTATTTCATCGCAATAATCACTGGCAATTTTGCCGAATTCTGGCCTTTTCCATTTATCTCTGCCACCGCCCGCAGAACCGAATACGCAAATAAGCTTTCTATTGGGACGCATTTTTTTTAAAGAAGAATAAACGGCCTGCATAGAATCTGGTGTATGGGCATAATCAACTATTACTTCGAAAGGGTTTTTTGTAACAAATTCCATTCTTCCGGAGACTCCCACGAAGGCTGATATGGCAGAAATTATTTTTTCTTTGGAGACGCCAAGCTCTAAGGCGATACTTGTGGCAGCCGAAGCGTTTTCTATATTAAAATCTGAATCAAACCAATTTTTAAAGACTTCTTTGCCACTAAAAAGTTTTTCTCTGATTTCTAATGAATTAAATTTTATTATTCTTCCGAACCCTTTGGCTATTGAAGCAAATTTTTCAGATTCTTTGTCTCTGATATTAGTGATAAAAAGTTTTTCTTTTTTTCTAGATTTAGTGGCAACATTATCAAAAAATTTTAATTTTGCATTAAGATAATTTTCGAATGAGCCGTGATACTCGATGTGCTCTGGATGAATGTTTAAAAATATTCCGCAGTCAAAATCTATAAATCTGTCTCTGTATTGGACTACTCCTTGAGAAGTCACTTCTAGAATGGCGAATTTGCAGCCAGATTTTTTTGCTTGATAGAGAAATTTTTGGATGAAAAATCTGCCTGGCATAGTGTTGCTGGTTGGATTTATTTCTTCTATGTCTCCAACTTTCAAATTAGCAGAGGAAAGCATTGCCGTTTTAAAGCCGGCTGATTTTAAAATGAAATATAAAATTTCTGCAGTGGTTGATTTGCCTTTAGTGCCGGTGATACCTATAACGTATAAATCTTTGGATGGAAAATTGTAGATTACTGCTCCTAAAAATGAAAGTGAAAAGTGATAGAGTTTTTTTAGTTTAGAAAGCATATGCAATAACTATAAGTTAAAAGTGTCTTAAAATGAATACGCTCTCGCCCAACCTTTCGGTCGAACGAGAGCGCAATTGGACGACCCTTTAGGCCGTCTTTTGATCCCCCCTGCATGCAACGAACGCCAGACAACTTTGGCACATGGGTTGCATGCATTCCCCAACACTTTGCCGACAGTCCAGCCGTTCATCCACTCCCTCGACGAAGTTTGATGAAACATCTCCACTCAGATCAAGAACCCCGACGACTGCCTCGACGTGACCACGACTCTTGTTGGGTCTCGCATACGCAGCACCCATCGAGATCTCGATCTCTACCGGCGAACCCCTGCGAAGCTTCAACTTGGCTTCGTGAGATGCGTCATCTTCAGACCGCCAATCCCCAATCATAAACCGATCTCCGCCTTCTTTCCCAGAATGCATATCCGCGGCCCCATGTCGCGGAAGTGTGCTGGAGTCCATTATATGCCCTATTTTAAAATTAATGCAAATATGGATTATGGTCTCTTGTTTCTTAAAGCTTCTTTTAAGCGCTCTTTAAAGCCGGTTGTTTTTGAATCTATTTTGCCGACAATCGTTTTGGCTTCCATTTTTGAATATCCCAAGGTGACCAATGTTTCTTCTAGTTCTAAATCTGACTCCATAAGAGTTAGGGTTTGCGATGAGGCAGGAAGATCTAGTTTGCCTTTTAATTCCAAGACAATTCTTTCTGCTGTTTTTTTGCCAACTCCGGAAGCGCGAGTTAGAAGATCTGCCTTGCCTTCATTTATAGCAGTTACTATTTGATCAATTTTTCCCAAACCTAGAACCGACATGGCGGACTTTGGCCCAATACCGGAAATGCTGATTAATTTTTCGAAAATGTTAAGCTCGCTCTCAGTAGTAAATCCATAAAGATCTAAAGCATCTTCTTTAACATTTAAATGCGTGAAAATTCTTGCCAGAGAATCGCTGACGGAAACATTTTTAAGTGTATTTTCTGAAGCATATATTTTATAGAAAATTCCACCGACATTTATGGTAAAAAAGTTTTGTCTTTTTTCTGATATTTTTCCCTGCAAAGAGTGGATCATATAGATTTAATATAGCCCAAAATAGACAAATAAAAAAGGGCTAAGCCCTTATTTTATATAGATATTTTTAGCTCCCTGAATCTCAAAATACAAAGCACAAGACGAATTACCAACCGAAGTTCCCACTTCCCCTATCTTAGTGCGCCTAGAAATAAAATCTCCGAGAGAAACTTTTATATTCTTGAGATAACCGTAAACCGTTTTCGTTCCGTTGGTGTGCTCTATCTCTAAAAAATTGCCCAAATCTTTTTTTAAATAATTACCGGAAGAAATATTTGTAACAACTCCATCTGCACTTCCAATGACGTTAGTACCGCAGGAACTAGAGACAACAACATAATTAAGATTTTTATTTATTTCCGATAAATTACCCTTAAGAGGAGAATCGTAATAACCTTTTATGATGGCTAGATTTTTTACTTCTGGTTCTAGAATTTCTGTCTTAGATGGGATAGTAATTTCTGCTCCGACTCTTAAAATACTATTTTTTAATTCTGGATTGCTAGCTAAAAGATCTTTTGTGGAGATTCCAAAATTTGTAGCTATTTTTTTGAGATTATCTCCTTTTGAAATTTTATAAATATTAAATCCTATACCTGAATAAGTTGAAAGTATCTTGGAATTAAAATTGTCTAGGTAGGTTCCGAAAAATTCCATAGTTGGCGCCTCAGAATCATTAGACGTATCTGGGTCGATACCCGAAATATTGTCCATACTTCCAAAAGCTGTTCCGTCTTGGCTTAAAATTGCCAATCCGGAGAACTTATAGGGCCTTTTAAAGTCTGATGACTTAACATAGTTATCGCCCCCGAAAACGTCACCAAAAAAGGCTAAATTGCCTACAATGCCCAAAAAAAGGAAAAAAACCGATAAAGCGGTTGTTAATTTGAACTTATTCAGTTTTTGCATTATCTTACTTATACACAAATACTATCATGGAGCTAAACCCTAAGCAACAAGAAGCGGTGAATTATGAAGGTGGTCCACTTTTGATAGTGGCCGGCGCAGGATCTGGAAAAACCAAAACCTTAACCGGCAGGGTGGTTAAAATAATCTCAAAAGGAGCCAGTCCAAGCTCTGTTTTAGCTATTACTTTCACAAATAAGGCGGCAAAGGAGATAAAGGATAGGATAATGGCCTCTGGAGTTAATTTGAATCAAGGCAATTCCCCATTTCTAGGAACCTTCCACTCGTTTGGGGCAAGAATATTAAAAGAAGAAGCGGATAAAGAAGGGCGGAATAAAAATTTCACGATATTTGATGGCGACGATTCATTATCTTTGATCAAAAAGATAATGAAGCAATATAATATTTCTAAAGAAAAATATAAGCCTAGCGAATTATTGAGAGATTTTTCTGCTGTAAAAAGCGAAATGTTGAAAGCAGAGGGAAATTTGGAGACCGTTCCAGCAAAACTATTTCAGGAATACGAAGAAGAACTAAAAAAGAATAATGCTTTTGATTTTGATGACTTAATAGAGAAGCCAGTAAAAATATTTTTGCAAAATCCTGAAGTATTAAAAAAATATCAGGATAAATATAAGCATATTTTAGTTGACGAATATCAAGATACTAATAGCGCGCAATATACTTTGGTTAAGCTTTTGGCCGAAAAACATCATAATCTAACTGTTGTTGGCGATGATGCTCAGGCAATTTATTCTTTTCGGGGCGCAGATTATAGAAATTTTTTAAATTTTGAAAGAGATTATCCTGGGACAAAAGTTATAAAGTTGGAAGAAAATTACAGATCTTCTGGAAATATTATCCGCGGAGCATCTGGTGTTATTAAATATAATAAAAACCAAAAACCAAAAGAATTATGGACCAGCAAGAAAGAGGGCGAGCCAATTAGAATCGTGTCTGCAAAGAGCCAAGAACAAGAAGCTGAGTTTATTGCCAAAACAATAAAGGACACTCTTAAACGAAGCGATGCCAATAAATCTATTGCCATACTATATAGAACCAATGCCCAATCCAGAGCAATTGAGCAGGCCTTAATTCGCTTTGATATTGCGTATAAAATCTTTGGCGGATTAAAATTCTATGAAAGAAAAGAAATTAAGGATATTATCTCTGGACTTAGATTGGCCTCTAATCCGTTTGATAGCGTTTCGGTTGAGAGAATTAAAAAAACTTTTTATAAGGCAGTAGCTGAAAAAGTGATTTCCAACATGACTGGCGCAGGCACTTCAGGAACGGGCATATTGGATTTAATTAATACATTTCTTGGAACAAGCGACTATTTTGCTGTTTTAAAATCTGAGTTTGGAAACTTTAGAGAAAGAATTGAAAACATAAACGAACTTATTTCTTATGCTGGAGGATTTTCTAGTCTTCCAGAATTTTTAGAGCAAGTTTCATTACTACAGTCTTCTGATGAGCAAAATAAAAAGGGTTTATTTGAAAAAGATGTCAGAGTAAATTTAATGACAATACATCTTTCAAAGGGATTGGAGTTTGGCATGGTATTTTTGTGCGGAGTAACTGAAGGAATACTTCCCCATGAAAGATCATATGCTGTGGCCGATGATATGGAAGAAGAAAGGAGATTAATGTATGTTTCGATGACTAGGGCTAAAGAAGAGCTTTATATTACCTATAGTTCCGTGCCATCAAGATTTATATATGAAATACCTCAAGAATTGGTGCAGGTATATAACTTTGGGGGTGTCTCTGGTAGATTTGAAGATGATAATAGCGGAGAATTACCAGATGAAGACGAACGCTATATAGAATATGATTAATATTTGCAATCTAAATACTTTACATAAATAAATGAGACAAAAATTCGGACAACATTTTCTAAAAAATCAGAACGCGGTAAAAAAAATAATTGAAAAATTGGGGATAAAAACCGGTGAGAAAATAGTTGAAATCGGTCCCGGAGAGGGCGCGCTCACCCATCCATTAATGCAAGAAATTAAAAATAACAATGCGGAATTTTTAGGAATAGAGAAAGATTTGATGTTAGCAGAAAAACTCAAAAATGAAGGGATAAATGTAGTTGCGGCCGACGCATTGGAGGAAATCCCAAAAATAAATACCGAGCTTAAGGATTGGAAATTGTGCGGAAATATTCCTTATTATATTTCTGGATTCCTTTTTAGAACGATTAGCGAACTAGAAAATAGACCTAAAAAGATAATTTTAATGATCCAAAAAGAAGTCGCCGAAAGAATTACAGCAATCCCGCCGGATATGAATTTACTGGCAGCATCTATCCAAGTTTGGGGAACGCCTAAAATAATTTTCAGATTAAAGCCGGAGGATTTTTCTCCAAAACCAGAAGTTGATTCTGCCATAATTGAAATTAATTTAAATGAAAATCAATTAACCGCCGATGAACTTAAAAAATATTATGAAACGGCTAAGGCGCTTTTTAAACAACCAAGAAAAACTATTTTTAATAATTTACGCGAACACTTTGAAAACCAAGATAAAATAAAAATTATCTTGGAAAGTTTAGACATAAAGCCAGACAAAAGAGGACAAGATTTAAGTATTGAGCAGATGACAAAAATCTCTAAAGAGATTTAAAAATTGCCTCGTAATTTAGCTTTTCTAAAGGAGAAGAATCGTCTGTAAAAACAAGCTTGTTTTTATCAAAATCAACTTTTTTAATGTTTTCTGTTAGGAAGTTGGCAGATCTCAAGTATTCAGATGAGATATTTTTAATATTCTCAAAATTTATCTCTTGCTCACTGGCTAATATAAAATGAGATCCGAATTTTAAATCTACTAAATATGTATTTTTAAAAACCGAGGCGATCGTATTGATGGTTGGATTAATTATAATTCCGCCATCTGAACCGTCGTAGATATTCATAGCCATTATGCCCTTAAACGCTAAAGAATCTTTAATGTGACTGAAGCTTTCATAAGTATCTAAATAAAATGGCGTCTCCCCTATTCCTTTAAATA
>SIBX01000008.1 GCA_009694925.1 Minisyncoccota bacterium | reverse complement strand
TCAGTTAAGGATGTTCTAAGATAAAATCTTTCTCCCCTGTTAATTCTCACACAGTCATTTTCTTTGTTATAATATTAAGAATATGAAATTTTTAAAAATTCCTCTGTTAATTATTATTTTAACAATCTTTAGCGCTTCTCTATCGAGCGCAGCTTTTAGAGAACCAACTTCTCCAACAGACAGCGTTCCAGCTCCAGTAAATTCCTTAACCCCAGGCCAAACCAAGATAGGTAGTTTAAATTTGCCGTCTCTCTCTGTGCTAGGCGATTTAACCACGGGCTATGTTGGTATTGGAGGAGACGCTAATAACCCAAACTCCATCCCTCAAGAGAAACTAGATATTCAAGGTAGTCTCAATATCCATAACCAAATTCTAATAGATAATATAGCTCCGTCCAATGGCCAAATCTTACATTTTACCTATGATAATCCTAACGGATTGCCTCGGCTTAGGTGGGGAGGGAACTATGCATTTATTAACCTTATATCAGATGTTAAGAATCCGGGCTGTATTTTGGATGGAATTTGTGATCCGGAAGAAACTTGCTCTAACTGTCCAGGAGACTGTCTTCCGGCCACAGGGGAATCTTGTGTGCCGGCCACCGGAGAGAGAATGGGTCCAGATTTGACATGCGACTTAGACAAGATGTGCGAGGCGGCAAATGGAGAAAATTATAACAATTGTCAAGATTGCCGTGGTTGTGAAAATCCAGGGCTAGGTTGCAACAATAATGGAATCTGCGAAGACAAATTAGCAACGAATCAGAACGAAGGCTGGCAATCTTGTTCAACAGACTGCACTTGCCCATTTAGAAAATATAAACCAATACCACCATCTAGTAATCCTTTTTGTGGCGATGGTATTAAACAGTATCCAGAACAATGTGATCCACCTTCCTTTGGGGGCAAGCCAGCATTTATTCCTCAGGGCCTATGTTTTTCTATAAAATGGTGTGATGAATTTTGTAATGAAGCACGTTATGATGCTCCAGATTGGTCAAAACCCGAAGATACCGTACCTCCAAATTTCCCTCGCGGATCTACGACTCCTGGTCCTGGTGACGGCGGAGGAGGCGCCTGCAAAAACAACAACAAAGGAACAGGAGCTCCTCAATGTGGAGGATCCTGCGACGATGGAGAAACTTGTCAAGATAATAATGGCGGTTCTGGTGGTGGAAGTTGCGAATGTCTTCCGCCAGTTCTTTGCGGAGACACTTATCCTCAATGCAACGGATCTTGTCCCACAGGAGAATCTTGTTATGAGTCCAAAAGAAACGGCGATTGTCGCTGTGGAGTATTTACGCCAAAAGGATCAGATTCAGTAGATGACCTTTTAGCTTCAAACACAACCTCCAGTTCCACCACTTTAACCTTTTCCGCTCCAGGGGGTAGCAACGAAGTCTCTGCATACATATTCAAAGAAAGTCTCTCTCCAATAAATCAATCAAACTTTGACTCCGCCACTTCAATTCCTAATTCTATGATTCCCCAAGACCCAGGTTCGTCAGAATCATTAACGGTAACCGGACTTTCTCCTAACACCGTCTATTATTTTGCCCAAGAATCCGTTGATGTCGCAGGAAACATCTCTCTAATCTCAAATACCCCAGTCATAGCCGAAACTCTTCCGCCTCCGCCGGATACAACTCCTCCAGCTCCAATCACAACCCTTAAGGTCACCAATCTTGGAACATCAGTCACGATGACCTGGCTGGCAACAGGAGATGATGGGAATATTGGAACATCTGACCATTTAGAAATTCGTTATAATGATGTCAAAATGACTCCGGGAACTTTTAATGTCGGAATTCTTGTTCCAACTCCGCCCCCAATCATAGTAGCCAATGGCGGATCTCAAAGCAGAACCGTTAACGGACTTATCAATGGCCAGACATTATTTTTCCTTATTAAAGTTTTTGACGAAGCCGGCAATTTCACATTTTCTAATCAAGAATCAATAGAAATAGGGTCTAATGGAGGATCGAATCCCGCCTTCAACGGTTCCAACTACAAAAATCCCTTCGCTTCATTATTTGATGCATTTGGAGTAAAGCTAGTTGAAAAAGTACAAGCCCAGTCTGGAAGTGCTTGCGGAGATGTCTGGAAGCCATTAGCTTGCCGAGATCCATTAATAGAATTTAATTTGCTCTGTGTTAATGATCTAATCAAGCCTTTCTGGATAAGAAGTTGTTATAAGGAAATGCCATAATCTATTTGCGATTAAAATATTCAAGTGATTGTTAATAACTTACTTGACTTTGATTTTATCCTCAATTAGGCGTATAATGACAAAAGCACCTTATACAAAAGAATATACATAACTTGATCTAATTTTCACTGCAGGAAAAAATTTTTAACTCTCAACCCAATTTTTTTCTGAAAATTTTTTCCTGCAGTGAAGTGTCTTTTTCTCTCAAACTCTCAAACACGGAGGAAGACAATGAGTTTTATTTACGCCGTCATTCTCTCCTGCTTCTTGTTTGAAGTTGGGGAGAGCGAAAAGGACAAAGCCGTTGCCGCAGCTGTGGCAAAGGCTTTGTCTAATGGCCCTGGCGTTTCCGCCAAGCCAGCCGTTCAGCGTTTCGGATCTGAAGCCGAGATCGTCGTGGATCTCTCTTCGGAAGAGTTCGTCGACGTTTGCCTTTCGGGTTGGATGACTGATCTCAAATATCAGATCCAGCTTGATCCCGTCGCAGTCAACTGCAGTCTTCGGAGCTACAACGCCAAGAACGAAAAATGGGAAATCGTGGCTTTCTCTTCGGGAGATTGCATCGATATCCCATATTCCTCTCCCGAGGAAAGGGGAGCAGTTGTCACCACTTATGGATTTAAGGGTGGTGTTGTCAACCAGAAGGCCACGCTCAAGCTCGTCGCACCTGTAGTGTTCGAGAAGAGGCAGAAAAAGAAGGAAGTCTTAATACATCCTTCTTTAGACAAAACTGTATACTACGCAGGCAATGGCTATTCTGGTACTCGGGTCGGAATCTCTGAAGCTATTGAAATCCCGGCCGGTATGGATTGGGACATCGTCATGAAGAATCAGGGATATCCTCTTTTCCAAATTCTGGAATGGAAAGACCACTCGATTCAGAGTGGCATTACTAGACCGGCTGTCATTTCTGCTTCTGGTTACGCAAAAACCAGAACGATCCTTTGGCTTGAGAGCTCCTACGATGACCGAGATCAAGTCGCAGTAATCACACTTAAGAGTCACGTCAAGACGCGCGAAGAGAAGGAGCTCGAGAAACTCACCGAGCCCAAACCCTCTCCTCCTGTCGCAAAGAGTGGTGAATAATGAAACACACATATTGTTCTCCGAGCAGCCTTAAGGGATTCCACGTGAATCTTGCGAGGCTGCTTTTTTTTACTAAAAAATCCCCAATCAAAACTTTTCTGCTATAATTTTAATAATGATTTCTCAAGAAGAAATAAAAAAAATATTAGATATTTCAGTTAACGCTCCATCCGGAAGCAACTCCCAGCCATGGAGATTTGAGGTCAAAGAAAACATTATAAATATAATTGCCCTTCCAGAAAAAGATCACCCGATTTTAAATTTTAACTTTCGTGGCACCTGGGTAGCTCACGGGGCTTTAATTGAAAATATTATTATTACATCTTCCAGCTTAGGATATAAGGCAGATTTTAAAATATTTCCCGATAAATCAAATTCAAACATAACAGCTCAAATAAAACTGGAAAAAGATATTTCTATAAAAAAAGATGAGCTTTTTGATTTTATTCCAAAACGTTCAACCAATAGAAACAAATTTAAAGATATAAATTTAACCAGCGATCAAGAATCGGAATTTTTAGATTCCATCCCAGAAATTTCAAATGGAAGAATAGTTTTTATTTCAGATAGGGATTTAATGAAAAGCGTTGGAGGAGCTCTTAGTATGAACGAGGTTGTTATGTTTGAAAATGAAAATCTTCATAAATTATTTTTTAATGAAATAGTTTGGAATAAAGAAGAGGAGAAGAAAAGGGGAGGAGGTCTCTATATTGAGACTATGGGTTTAAAATTTCCGGGCAATATTTTTATAAAACTTTTTAAAAATTGGAAATGGATGTCTATTGCCAACAAGCTAGGCATTGCAAAAAAGATCGCTCAAGATAATGCCAAAAACTATTCATCTGGATCTGTTTTAGGATCGATTATAGTTAAAGATGAAGATCAGGAATTTATAACAGCAGGAAGATTATTGGAAAGGATTTGGCTCAAAGCGGAGAAATTTGGAATGGGCCTTCAACTTATAACAGGTATTCTTTTCTTATCAAGAGCAATAAAAACCGGAAGCGGAAGTTTATTTTCAAAAGATCAAATTGATCTGATAAATACTTCACACGATAGAATTTCGGCAATATTTAAACCAAATAATGACGAAACAATAGCTCTAGTTTTCAGAATCGGCTACGGCGGAACTCCAAAGGCGTATTCCGCCAAAAAACAAGCAGAAATAAAATTTATTTAAATAATACCAAAAAAACTTGACTCTCAATTGACTTTTATTTATTATTTAAAAATAAATGGGGTTATATAATAAAAATTTACCCCGCACATTCTTTTTGCGGGGCTTCAAAAATCACAACAAAAGATCTTTATATACAAGGATTGCTTCTATTTTTGTCCTTTTTTGTCTTCTATCTGGCGAGGCATCATCTGTCCTCGCTTTTTCTTTAGATAATAATCTTGGAAACATAAGCCAAAATCAAAACTCTCCAAACGCCCCACAAATAGATTCAGGCAATCAAAACAATTCAGAGTCGCCTATTCTCGGCAATGATTCAGCTCCGACTGGAAACGGATCTGGAGCAATAATTCCGCCAACACCCCCAGCTCCACCCACGCCCCCAATTCCTCCGCCAACCCCTCCGCCTCCAGGCCCTGGTGGTGGCACAACCCCGCCCGGCCCTGGCGGAGGAGGAAATCCTGGTTCAGGATCTCTTTGTCCTGGCAACCCAAGCTGTTCTTCTGGCTCATCTGGAAGTGGCGGATTCTCCCCATCAAGCGGATCAGATCCAAGCTACATAACAGTCCAGCCATTTGGAGCTTCAAGCAATACTCGTCCAGACATAGATCTTTCAACTGGAGCTTTAAGTTATGGATTTAAAATAAACACTCCAGAGGGAAGAGGCGGATTAACTCCAGAAATATCTTTAAAATATAATTCTCAAGACTACAGCGACAATTCAATCGTCGGTTTTGGTTGGTCTCTTTCAATTCCCTCAATATATATAAATACAAAATACGGAGTTTCAGGGAATTTTTATACTTCTTCTTGGAATAAATTTATTTCTTCTTTGTCCGGAGAACTAGTTTCTACTAGTGCAAATAACGACAAATTCAGGGCAAAAATAGATGACGGTTCTTTCTTAGATTATTCCTTCGATTTTCCTAATAAAAAATGGACAGTCATAGATAAGTCTGGAAAGAAATATTATTTCGGTCTAACTTCACAAAGCAGACAAGACAACCCATTAAATTCCGCAAGTGTATTTAAGTATATGTTGGAAAAAATTGAAGATGCTTCGGGCAATTCAATTGATTTTTATTACTTCAAAGATTTAAGCGCAATTTATCCGGATAAGATTACCTATACAAATTTTGCCAGCGGAACCACTACTCAAAACGGAATTTATGAAATAAACTTTTATCGAGAAGCTTTAACAGATTACATGACTCAATATAATTCTGCATTTCCGATTTCAACCCAATACAGAATAAATAAAATTCAAACAAAAGTATTAGGAAAATTAATCAGCGAATACAATTTAAATTACACGAACGAAATCAACTACATTTATACTCGCTCTCTTCTATCTAGTATCGCCGAAACGCATATTTCAGATCTAGGTGTCCCAACCGTTTTTCCTTTAACTAATTTTACATATTCTTCTGGTCCAGATGATGGTTCAAATGCAAGCCAAAGACTGCCGGGAATAGATTTTTCTAAAGGCGTGATAATCTCGGACATTAATGGAGATTCTTATGCGGACGTTGTTAAAGCTGCTTGTGTAAAAAGCTCAACTGGTTGCAATCCAGATAAAAAAGTTTGGATTTATGATCCCGCCACGGATAGTTATGTTGAAAACACAAATTGGGTTTTCCCTTCATACATTTGCCAAGATGATTCTAATGGTAACTGCCAGGGCGTTGGTTACGCTCTTTTTGACATAAGTGGCGATGGTCTTCCCGATGCGGTTAGCGCTGGTTATGTAAATCTAAACACTGGAAACGGCTGGTCCACTCCAGCAATTCCAACTCTTTTAGGCTCTCTTCAACCGACTGCTGGATATCGTCCTATAGTTGGAGACACAAACGGAGATAGTTTTCCAGAAGTTTTTACCTTTACGCCGTCAACGGGATCCAATGGATTCAGATCCGCCGATTATAATCGCGACGGCTTGCTTGATTTGGTTCAAGCCTATAAATGGTGTTGCGGAGGCACTGGTTGGTCAGAAGGAGTTTATGTTAATAATGGAAATGGCGGTTTTGATTTTAATCAAAAAGCAACAGATAATTTTCCAGCAGATAAAGCCTTGCCATATTTTGAAGATAATTCAACTCCAAAAGGACCAGGATTTTTCTCAATTTCAGGAAATTCATTCCCAACTATTATTAAAAAATTCGGCTCGGTAGATGTGCAAAATGAGACAGCTTCTCCATCTATTCAGTCAGGAGATTTTAATGGAGACGGCATGATGGACACTTTAAAGAATGATCCTGTGAATTTAAATAATTCTCAAGCCATAAATGAAGACAAATTCCCAGATCTTTTAGAAACCATAAGTACTCGCGAAGGGGGACTAATAAATTTTGAATATAAACCATCTTCAGACTACAAAGATTCCTCAGGCAATCTTTTAAACAAAATTCCTTTCCCAGTTCAGACGATTAAAAAAATCAAAGAATTTGATCCAATAAATAATTTATCATCAGAAAAATCATACATATATTCCGGCGGTTATTATTCTCACGACGATTCGGCATATAAGCCAGATTCAAATGGAAATTACTATTATGACAAAGATCAAAATTATTTTGTCAGAAAATTTGAAGGCTTTGGCAAAGTTGAAGCCATAAATCCAGACGGAGGTAAAACCATAACTTATTTCCATCAGCAAAATGGTTCAGATACTTCTGATATGGAAGAAAATGACGACAAGTCAAAATATGGCAAGCCATACAGAACAGAATTTTTGGACAAAAATGGAATTATTTTAAGTAAGTCTTTTACTAAATGGGATCTAGCAACCACAACTGCTCTAAACGGCGGAGCATATTTTACTTATCCATCTCTTTCTGTTTCTGAAGAAATGGATTCTTCTGGCGGTAAAAGAGCCAAGGCAGTCTCAATGGAATACGACTTATCTTCTGGAAATAAAATAAAGGAAGTAAATTTTGGCGAAGTCAGCATTAATGCAGAACCATTTAATTTCTTAGACAAAGGAGAAGATAAAATAAGCTCAGAAATCTTATATGCTAATTTTAATTCCAATTCAGGAACTTCTGGTTTGCCATATCAAAATATTTCCACAGATTTCAATAACAAAATTATTTCAGACAGCAAAATTACCTACGACAATTTAGGTCTCGGAATTGTTGAAAAAGGACTTCTAACAAAAATAGAGAAGCTAATTTCTGGCGCAAAATATCAAACCAATGAAATTGTCTACGACTCTTTTGGAAACCCAATTTCCAAAAGAGATGCCAACGGCAACCCAAACTCTTATTTCTACGACCCTTACAATCTAAAACCAATCCAAGAAATAAATCCCAAAGGATTCTCTCGCCAGTATTCTTACGACTATGTGGTTGGAAAGCCGAAACAAGTCATAGACGAAAATAATCAAATCTATAATTATGTTTTTGATGGTGTTGGCAGGATTTTAGAAGAGAAAATCCCCGATCCAGAAACTGGTCTGCAAATAATAAAAACAAAATATCAATACAATGACACGCCACTCCAAACATCAACCACTAAAAATAATTATTTAGATAATTTAATAACCGTAGACTCTGTAACTTATTTCGATGGTCTCGGAAGAAAAATTCAAGAAAGAAGTCGTGCCGAAGACACTGCAAGCCAAAATTATTCAGTTAAAGATTATATCTATAATTCAGAGGGTAAATTAGTTTCAGAATCTTTGCCGTATTACGCAATTGGATTTTTAAGATCCGCCCCGAATACAAACCAAAACTTATATCAAACTTACGAATATGACGGCTTGAACAGAACAACAAAAACTACAAATTCCATCGGCGAAACAAAAACAGAATATAAAGTTGGGGAAAATACGATAACTGATGCCAATGACAACCAAAAAACATATGAGTACGACATTCGCGGCAACTTAACGGCAGTTAAGGAATTTTTGGACGGAAAAACTTTAACTACAAAATATTTTTATAATCGCTTAAATAATTTAATAAAAATAAGAGATACCAAGGGAAGCGTTCGTGAATTTTCTTATGATTTATTAGGTAGGCGCACCAAAGCAGAAGACCTCCACGAAGCAAACGACTTAACTTTCGGAGTTTATAAATATAAATATGATTCCTTAGGCAACTTAATTAAAGAAACAACCCCAGCAGGAGACGAAATATCTTATTCTTATGATTCCTTAAATAGAGTTACAAAAGAAGATAATAAAAACACCGCAGGCATAGAAACGTCATATTCCTACGATTCTTGTGTTAGGGGACTGGGTAAACTTTGCAATATAACTTCTGCAACCTCAACATCTTCTTATGAATATAATTTTAACGATGGCATGAAAAAAGAAACAAAAGTAATTGATGGCGCAACTACTTCCGTTGAATATATTTATGGAAGATTAAATAATCTTCTTTCTGAGAAGAACTTAAATCTGCCAGAAGTTACTTACGAATATAATACCGCCGGTTTATTGGAAAATATTTCATACAACGCAAGCGGGATAATTTCTCAAACAATAAAAAATATTGATTACTCTCCATCCGGACAAATTGCATATCAAGAATATGGCAATAACGATTTTGAAAGAAATACCTATGATGAAAATTCTTTATATCGCTTAAAAATTAAAGAAGCCAAAAATATTTCTTCTTCAGGGGCGATTATCAATAATTTTAGACACGAATATTCTTATGATAAGGTCGGCAATATAACTTCTATTCTTAAAAATTCATATTACGACGAAGACTCAAGCGGCGCCACAACCACAATAACAATCCCAGCTCTTTCTAATAGCGGCTTCATTGCTTCCGGTCCAGAAACAGATTTAAAATGGAGCACTCACCATGATGCCCAAGATGGTTATTATATAAACAATAATCAACCATTAGATACTGTTTATGTTGGTTCGAGGTTAGACGGGGCTCAAAGGAGTCCCATACTCGCAATAGATAGAGCCTTCTTGGTTTTTGACACCTCCGCAATTCCTAGTGACGCCACAATTCTTTCAGCGACAACCAGCATCACCGTCACAGATTATCGCAACTGGAATCCAACCAATGAAAGCTATATAAATATATATGAAGGATTTAATGATCCGTTTTCCTCGCTTTATCTTTCGGACTATTCAAGGTGTGGAGATGCGACAACTTCGCCAACAGAGCTGGGAATTAAAAAATACATTTCAGAAATCACGGCTCCATTTGCAACCAATTTTGAATTTCCAATAAAATTAAACGACACGGGGCTTTCTAAAATTAAAAAATCAAAATACACCACTCTTTGCTTAAGAGACGGCCACGATGCAGAAAATATTCCCATAACTATCGCTCACGATGTTCCTCCGGGAAAAGATACTGGCGGATCTTTTGTATTTTTCGCTTCGCAAGAATCAACAGATCCTTTAATCAGGCCGACTCTCACAATTACTTATGTCAGAAACCCTAATCATCCAAACTCAACAGTCTCAAATACTACCTATTCATACGATTCTCTTTATCGCTTAACCAAAGAAGAGATTTATTCCAACTCAACTTCCACCAAAATATCTTCTTCATATAAATACGACGAAATAGGAAATATCTTAGAATCTTCTTCTAACGGCACAACTACAAAATTCGGTTATATAAATTCTTTATCAACTATTAATCCGCTTTCTAATCCTCACGCCATCCAACTAGTTGGAAGTAAAAAAATAGAATACGATCCTAACGGTAATATAACCAAAGACCACAAAGGCATCCAAAACTCCTGGAACTACCGCAACCAACTTGTCTCCTCAAATATCCCTCAATCTCTAGGAGGAGAGTCACTATCATACACATACGACCCTGCAGGAAGTCGTGTTATTATTGATTCTGGAAAAGAAAAGACGATATTTTTCACTCCCAAATATTCCAGAACCTTAAATAAATCCAATAATACCAGTCTCTCGCAACTCCACATCTTTGGAGGTAATTCTCCGGTAGCTAGATTAGACATAGATTCCAACGGCTCCACAATTGTCTCATATCTCCACCAAGATCATCTTGGCTCCACAATTCTTGTCACCGACTCTCAAGGCAAAAAGAAAGAATCAACTTCATACGATGCCTTTGGCAATATTATAAGTGATAAGCTTATTTCCGGAGAAAAAGAACGCCACAAATACACCGGCCACGAACTAGACGAAGACACTGGATACACCTATGCCAAAGCTAGATATCTAAACACCGATACCGGAAGATTTGCGAGCATTGATCCAATGTTTTGGAAGTTGAATAAGCAGTTATTAGTAGATCCGCAACAACAGAATTCTTATTCGTATGCAAGGAATAATCCAATCATCTTCACAGATCCGACAGGGGAATTGAATGTTGTAATTCCAGGAACTTGGGCCGTTGATAACTTTAGAAACTGGCAAAATGATTCTGTTATGACAAATTATGTAAATAATGTAGGGGCTATATTTAATAAATTCAACGGCGGGGATACTTGGGTTTATGATGGACCACAGATAAACGACAATCCAAAATCAAGAGAAGTTGCAGCAAATTATATAAATAATTATATTGAAAATTATCAATTCAAAGAAGGAGAAACTTACAACATTACGGCCCAATCTCATGGAGCAAATGTGGGGGCCATATTGTCTCAAAAATCTAATAGAAGAATCGATCATCTTATAACGCTAGGAGCACCAGTAAGAGAGGATTATCGGTTTAATCATTCAAATATAGGTCAACACATTAATGGATTTAGTACAAATGACAAGATACAAACAATGGGAGGAACCAACATATCTAATTCTGTGATCGGAATTGGATCATCGTTACTTACTCTAACCCTTACAGGATGCATACCTTGTGGTATTGCCGGTTTGAGTTTAATAGGTCTTGGATTAAATGTTGAAGCGGGAAATGCTGGAAGAATAATAAATGGGGCTGAAAATATTAATATCACCAATGAGGCAAATTATAAAAATTATTCTACTCATTCAAGTACGTGGGCAGCGCCAGCGGTTTTAGATAAAATTAGTAAAAATTTAAGATAAATTAATTATGATTTTTAAAAAAATAAATTTAAATACAGTAAGTAAGGCTTCGATAATTTTATATTTTATTTATTTATTTTTAATCATTGGCTTACTTACTAATTGGTATAGATATGGAGTGGATCTAGAAACAGCTTTTTATATATATTATTTTATAATTCCTTCAGTATTATTAATTATATTATTTTATATTTTAAGTAAATATTCTGATAAAAAAATATTTAGATATTTACAAATCTTAATTATGGTGATATCCATTATAGGGATTAATTACATCTTTTTTTCGGGTAATCTATTAAAAGGAATATATCTTAATGATGTAATTAATGGAGCGAAAAAAAATCTTAATACTGGAGCAAAGTTATTAAATTATAGTTATTTAGGTAAAAATGTAGAATCTGAAAAAAGCAGAAAAGAGTATATTAATTTAAATCTTAATAATAAGGATTACAAAATTTATCTGCCCTTAAAAGAAAACAATATCCGGTATAGCTACTATGGAGACTCATACGACTTAGGTGATTGGTTCTTACTCTCCACAACGTCAAATCCAAATCAATTTAAGTTGCAAGTATTCGAGCATATTAAAACATCATATTTTCTAATTGATTTGATAGTAAATCAAGTAACTCTGATTAATCAAGAAAAACATAGGTGGCAATTTTGTGAAAATAAAAATGAGCAAAAATATATCTGTCCCGTATACGAAAAGCAATAATCTCATCTCTGGAGAAAAAGAACGCCACAAATACACCGGCCATGAACTAGACGAAGAAACTGGATACACATACGCCAAAGCTAGATATCTGAATACCGACACAGGAAGATTTGCGAGTATTGATCCAATGTTTTGGAAATTGAATAAGCAGTTATTGGTAGATCCGCAACAGCAGAATAGTTATAGTTATGCCAGAAATAATCCTTTAATATATGTGGATAGAGTGGGAGAGATTGTAGAGCTGGTTAGTAGGCCGATCAATGAGGGAATATATGGATACATTGGTGCTCATGCATATATTTCAATAAGCGCAGAAAATCCTAAAATGGTGGGTAATATTAGCTATATTGATGCATTTAATAACATTCAACAAGTCGACACCTCTAAAGAATTTACGTTGGGTGCTTATGCTAACAAAAACAATAATTTATATAAAGCCGCAAACGGCGATCCATTAAGAGAAGATTGTTCTGGTTGTTCAAGAATAACGGTTGCACCACCTAAGGGAATGAGTCAGGAAGCGTTCGAAACAAATTTAGTTGATTATTATAATTCTTCACCAAATATTTTAAATGAAAAATATGGACCACTCGGAATAGGTTGGGGCAATGGTGCAAATTCAAATAATGCCGCTACCAGCTTCTTGATTGGTGCTGGCGTTAGTAGATTTAAAATAGATAATTATTATCAAAATATATTAGGATTAGAAAATCGAAAGTGGACTCCTGGACTTGGTGAACCACTTGGATCGCCAACTCTATATACGCAATATAGAGACGCAATTATTTTATTAAACAATACTATAAGTAATTTAAAGAATGAAATTGGTTCTTTAATATCAAAAAACAATGATTATTAAAAAAATTATCTTCACAACAATCGGATTTGTTATATCAATATTATTAATAGATATTTTTAATATATTATTCTTAAACAACAACACAACATTTAAAAATCAATATGATTTTCCAGTTTCTCATCTTGAGGGATTAATATATATCGCAGTTTATTTTTTTTGGGCAGAGATAGTTTATTTAACTTCATTATTAATATTAAAATCTTTTAATAAAATAGATAAGCCAATAAATTTAATATTACCCGCCATTACATTCTCTTTAATAATTTTTGTTATTGAATATAATGTTTTTCTTGGAATTTATATGTGGTTGGTTATGTTTTTATTAGGAGTATTTATAAATGTAATTTTTTTTAGAAAGGATATTTTAAAGAAGATGTTTCACGAATCTTAACACCTTATTTTTTGGTCAAAAATTAATAATATCATAAATAAGTAATAAATGAAGAAAAATATAGGCATTATTATTGTATTTTTACTTTCCGCTTTTTTTGTTTTTGACGCTATTGATATACTACAATCAATTATAGAAAAAGATCCTTATTTATATGCTCTTGTAATAGGGTCTTTCTTTCGTTTTCCTATTCTTATCATCTTATTTTTCCTCTCCCTCTCCCTCAAAAAATCAGAAATCAAATGGCAAAAAATACTTGGTTTAATTGGAATTTACGTTGTGATATCAGATTTAATAGTTAACATTATTGCCTTTATTTGGAATTTTATTAGATAATTATTCAGAATAACCCACTTCTGCTTCCCGCCCGGTTTAAAATGCCTTTCGTGCTGATACGGTCATTCATCAACCATTTGACTCTTATTACCCTATATCTTACAATTAAGTCTAGTAGATTGAAGGTTGTTTTAAGCGCCAAAAAGCAAAAATTGCTTGTGTTTGGTATTTATATATATCTAAGAAATGCAAAATGTCCCCAAGAGTATTAAAGATTTAGCTAGTAAGGCGATTAAAAATGTTAAAGCATACGGATCTTGGCTAAAAACTCATGACAGTAAAATAAAAACAATATCTACCGATAGTGATTTTTATAGTTTGCCCATAACCAATAAAAAAGATTATATTGGTAAATTTAAAGTCTCGGAATTAACCCTTAATAAGCAAGTTCCGCAGTTTACCTATGCCAGTTCCGGTTCTTCTGGAGTTCCAACTTTTTGGTTTAGAGATGAGTCGCAGGAAAAAATCGGAATCGATATCCACGAAACAATTTTCAGGGATATTTTTAAAATAAAAAAAGAGCAAAAAGTTTTAGTTGTTATTACTTTTTCCATGGGTATCTGGATCGCCGGAAATTATACAGCCGCTGCCATTGCCGGACTTTCTACAAGAGGATACAACGTAACAGTTGCAACTCCAGGGCTCGAACGCAACGATATTTTAAATGTTTTTAAAAACATAGCTCCTAATTACGACACAATCGTCATTTGCGGATATCCGCCATTTCTAATGGATGTGATTTTAGATCTAAAGAAGAACGGCATCGATTTCAAAAAACATAATATGTTTGGATTGACTGCCGGAGATAAATTTACCGAACAATGGAGAGATCTATTTATGAAGATAGTTAAAAAAGAAAATAATCCCGCCTGTGTTGTTGGGGTCTATGGTTCTGCAGATGCAGTCGTTATGGGTTTTGAAACTCCGTTAAGTATTCTTCTTAGAAGAACCGCTATTAAAGATAGGGAATTATATAAAGAATTATTTGGAGACGAAAAATTACTCCCCAATATTTCCCAATACGATGAAAATTTTATTTTCTTTGAAGAAAAAGACACCGAGCTTGTCATCACGGCCCCAACTTCAATTCCTCTTATCAGATATAATATCCACGATCGGGGCAATATTATTCGTCAGGCAGATATGAAAAAAATAATAGAAAATTCTAATCTGCCGAAAAAATCGGAAATCTCAAAGCTTTTTGGCTGGGATTTCCCATTTGTGATAGTTAAGGGAAGAACAGATGTGGCAACTACTTTTTATGCTTTAAATATCTATCCAGAAAATATAAGAGCCGCAGTTGAAGATAAAAAAATAAAATCCTTTCTTTCTGGTAATTTTTTGGTATACAATAAGCAAAGTGCCGATGCCAAGCGCGAAAGCCTATTTGTAGAGCTAGAAATGAATAGTGGTATCTCTGCAAATAAGGCCTTAACCGCCAAAGCAACAAATATTGTTGTTAAGCATCTTATGGCTTTAAATATTGAATTCGCCAAACTTCATAAAAGTATTGGCAAAATGGCTCTTCCTAAAGTTTTACTTATAAACTATCAGAAGAAGGATTTTTCTAAATCTTTAATTCCTAGCTTGGTTAATATTAAGGGCAAGAAACCACGCATGTTGTTAGGTACTAAATAATCTATTTTATGAAAAAAATTACAGTTGGAGGAAAAGAAAAGTTGACGATAGAAATTCTTGTTCAAGGCGTAAGAGGCTTAATCCCAGCTGAATTATCAGAAGATGGCAAGGTTGCGATGAAAAATTCAGAAAAAGTTCTTGCTCGTCTTGTGGATGAGCGCGTTCCAATTTATGGACTTAATACGCAATTTGGAGATCAGGTTAAGCTTTTTGACGCCAATATGCACAATGGTGACAAAGAATATTACAATTCTTTAAAAGAAAGACAGACGAATCTTATCAAGTCTCATAATATCGGGCTTGGTCCAGATGCTCCAGAAGAAGCAGTTAGGGGCGCTCTTTTTTTGCGAGCACATTGTTTAGGACAGGGATATTCTGGAGTTCGTCCAGAAGTTGTTGAAAGTTTAATTTCTTTTTTTAATAAAAAAATTCATCCTGTCATAAAAAGATTTGGATCTATTGGCGCAAGCGGAGATCTTATTCCATTAGCCGCCATCGGCTCTGCCTTAATTGGAGACAATCAACTAGTTAATTTTAAGGGCGAAGTAGTTAGCGCTAAAAAAGCCCTTAAAGAGGCTGGATTAAAACCACTAGAAGTTTCCATCCGCGACGGTTTAGCCTTGATTAACGGAACCTCTTTTATGACTTCTCTGGCTTCACTTTCCTTTTATGATCTAAATCGCTTATTTAATCAGATGATGAAGGCCCTTGCCTTGTCCTTAGAATCTTTATTAGTGATAGACAGCGGATTCAAGCCATTGGTTCATGAGTTAAAAAGACATAGGGGAGAAATTGAAGTTAATGAATTTTTAAATTCTTTCTGGAAAGGCAGTTCTTTAATTAGAGATTTAAATATCTTAAGAAATAAAAATCTTCACAAGTCTAAAAATAAAGATAAATTTGCCGCCGCAGACATTGAACATTTGCAGGATTATTATTCCTTAAGATCAGTCCCTCAAGGATTTGGAGTTTTAAGGGAAAACCTGGAACACGCTAGAGCTTGGATAGAAGAAGAGATGAATTCGGTAAACGACAACCCGATTATCGGAGTAAATCCGGAAGAAATTTATCATGGCGCCAACTTTATGGGCTATCACATAACATCAGCTTGCGACATTTTAAAAATGGACATAGCCCAAGCTTCTTCTTGGATTCATTCTGTTTTAGCTGTAATGGTTCATCCAAGAAAAAATCTGGGATTGCCAACCAATCTTTCTCCTAAGCCAGAAATATTAAACGGCTTCAGACCGATACAAATACTTGCCGCTTCTTTAGCCGTGCAAAACCGCAAACTGGCCCAAGCTCAGCAGGCATTTATGATTCCAACAGAAGGGGATAATCAAGACGTTAATAGTCTTGCCTCTCATGCCGCTTTTGATTTCAGAGAAGCGGTTTCTCATCTAGAGGAGCTAACCGCAATTCTCCTTTTGGCAGGAGCTCAAGCCTTAGAATTGCGCGGCATCAATAAGGGCGGAATAGAAGCCAAAAAATTGCACTCGACTATTCGTTCAGTATCTTCATTTATAGATAGTGACAGAATGTTTTCTGACGATATTGCAAAAGTCATCGGTCTCTTAAGAGAAGAGAAGATTTAAATATTTAATTTATTTATATCTTTAAAAGTTTTCCAGACGGAAGACTTATTTGTGTAAATTATCTATAATATAAGTTATGTCTAATAATTTAGGTAAATTCCTAAGTTTATCAATGGAATTCATTGTTCTAGAGTTTGCTGTGGTTGTAGCCATAATTTTAGGTGTGTTAGTTTACAGGAGTAATAAAAAAAGCGCCACTGGAAGGATTTTTATTTTACTAAATTTATCATCTATATTTTGGTTAATTACTACTTATGTAAGTAAGGTTCCTAATTTCCCCTTACCAAGCTTATTACTCGGACGACTGGCAATATTTTTTGCTGCTCCACTAAGCTCTTTGTTTTTTTTATTAGGTCATACATTCCCATCAGAAAAGATAAAGCTTAAGAAGCCCATTTTCATTTTTGTAATAATTGCCACATTAATAATGATGGCTTTAAATATTTCTCCATATGCTTTTACTGATATAAAAATTAACGGAACTTCCATCTCGCCAATACCCGGTCAGGGATTAATACCATTTACTATTCTGTCTACAATATTTGCCATTTTAGCAGTTTATTTTTTAATAAAACATTATAAATCTTCCATCGGAGTAGAAAAAAAACAAATTGGGATAATTTTATCTGGCATAGTTACTATGCTCATCTTAATAATCTCAACAGTATTAATTCCAATTTTATTTTTTGATTCAGGTTTGTTTATACCACTAACCCCAATCTATGCCTTAATTTTTCTTGGTATGACCTCGTACGCGATTGTGCATCATCATTTATTTAATACTAAGGTCATAGCAACGGAAGCCTTGAGCGTAATTATATGGATTATTTTATTTTCAAAAGCCCTAACTTCTGAATCTGCAAGCGCAAGAATTATAGACGTTTTTGTATTAGCTGTGACTATAATATTTGGGATTCTTTTAATTAAAAGTGTCCGCAAGGAAGTCGAGCAACGCGAGAAACTTCAGGAACTTACGGTAAAATTAGAAGCCACGAACGTAAAGCTTGTCAGTCTTGATAAATTAAAAACAGAATTTCTTTCCTTTGCTTCGCATCAGGTTAAAACTCCTATGATTGTCGTTAAAGGTTTTGCTCAATTAATATACGACGGCACATATGGCAAAGTTTCTCCTCAAGTCAAAGAAACTTCTTGGAAAATAAAACAATCTGCCGACAAGATGATAGTTTTGGTCAATAATATTTTGGATTTAAGTAAGATTGAGGAGGGCAAGATGAGTTTTAAATTTGAAGACGTTGATATAAATAAGATGGTCACCGATATGTCCGAAGAACTCAAGTTTCTAGCTTCCAAAAAAGATCTTGTTCTAAAATTCCATCCATTAAAAAATGCCTTAATGGTCAAAGCCGACATAGAAAAAATCCGCCAAGTTTTCCAAAACTTAATAGACAACTCTATTAAATATACCCCGAAAGGCTCTGTCGGCGTCGTTCTTAAAGATGATGGAGATAGTATTTTATTTTCCGTAATTGATACCGGTATTGGTCTTTCAAAAGAATTGCAAATCAATCTTTTCCAAAGATTTGTTCGCGATGAAAAAATAAAATCCCAAATTCAAGGCACCGGATTGGGTTTATATATAGCCAAGCAAATTGTGGAAGCTCATAAGGGCAAAATCTGGTCAGAATCTGACGGCGAGGGCTTAGGTTCAAGATTCTTTGTAAAACTCCCTAAAACTCAACCAATTTCTAGTCTGCCAGCATCTAGCGAATTAAGCTCCAAATAATATTTATTAACACCGGTTAATTTGTATAAAAAGACATTTCTCAATATAATTGACTATGTACATATTATAAACGTACAAATTATAAAAAGTGGTCGAGAGCGGGAAAATTATTAATTGTCCCGCAACTTAGACTCAAAAATTAAAAATTACAAAAATATGAAGAAAGGTTTTACACTTATTGAATTATTGATCGTTATCGGAATCTTGGCGATTTTAGCCACGACTGTCGTTTTGGTTTTGAACCCAGCACAGATTTTGGCAGAATCCAGAGACACACAGAGAGTTTCTGATTTCAGCACAATCCAATCAGCAGTTTCGCTTTTGCTCTCAACAGCTAACACTGCTATTGGTTTTAAAAACTATAATGGATCTCTTGTCATTGGTCCAAATACAGCAGTTTGTACTCTTGCGGGTTGTAGTTGTGCTTTTGCTGGAGCAACTTGCTCAGCAAGCACTACTCTAGTGGGGGGAGTTAACGTAGTTAATAGAGGAATTAATTCTGGTGGATGGATTGGAGTTGACTTTAGCCAAACCAGTGGAGGTTCAGCTCTTTCAAACCTTCCAATCGACCCAGTGAATAGCGGAGCATATTTCTATTCTTATTTATCAAATCCAGCAGCTGATACCTACGAAATAGATGCAAACTTAGAAAGTACAAAATATTCTAATACTGGTGCTTCAGATAAAGAAGGTACGGACGGAGGTGATCAGCCAACTATTTACGAAGTTGGAAACGACCCAGGTTTAAATATGTAGTTCTTGATTCTAAAAAATCTCGCCTAAAAGCGAGGTTTTTTTATTTTATTAGAAAACTTGCTATAATTATATAGACTCTAAAAAAATAATACATACTTATTCTAAGCAAATTTATTAAAAAAGGTTTACCCCGTTAGAAATTTTAAACAGACTTCAGAAAAATCTTTAAATTTGAAATAGTATAAAATATGGTAAAAATTATAAGTAAAAATTCAAAAATTTCTCATCGGGGATTTACCTTAATAGAACTTTTAGTCGTTATTGGGATTTTAGCCATTTTAGCCACTACTGCGGTTTTATATTTAGATCCAGCTCAACTCTTGGCCGAATCTCGAGACTCGCAAAGGCTTTCGGATATGGATTCAATTAGAAGCGCCATCAATCTTTATTTCAGTTCTGCGGGCATAATAGTCTTTCCACAATCTGGAAATTGCGCCGACGTTGCTTCTCCACAGTATTGGACAAGCGTTGCAGGCGGAGCCAATACATTTTTAGCCGGAAAAACAGAGAATGCCTCTCATTCTTTTGATGTTGATGGCTCTGGGTATGTGCCGGTAGATTTTAATCAAATCACTGGAGGCGCGCCAATTTATTCTTTGCCTCAAGATCCAATCGCCGATGCAACCTATTACTATTCTTTTACTTGCTACACATCCACTAAACAATTTGAGATTAATGCTAATCTAGAAAGTAATCGCTACACCTCCGGAACAGAAAACAAAGAAGGAAACGACGGGGGAGATAATGCCACAATTTACGAAAACGGAACCAAATTAACTCTCTAAAAAAATGATTTTCTATTTTACAGCATTAATTTGCCTTCTAATAATTTTTCTAGAATTTAAAAAACGTCACTTGCTTTTAAAATTTATCCGCCCAATTTTTTATATTTCTTTAATCGGCGCTTTTTCTTATATTAGCTATCAAATCATTGATCAGTATAATAATTTCGATGCAGGAATAATAAGCAATACTTTAAATTCGGAAATAGGCCTAAAGTGGTTTCTTAGCTATGTCAGATTTCACTTTCTAAATTCTCATTTAGTTTCTTTAATTTTTGCCATTATTATTTTATGTTTGGCAGAATATTTTAATAAGAAAAAGGGAGAAATATTTATGGAAAGAGAAGAGTATCACTTAAGCGCTTTAGGGATTTTTTTAGTCGGCTATCCAGGATTTATTTTTTACATACCAGCAGTTTTAATTTCTGGCATTATAGGTTCTTTAATTTTTATTAAAAAAGGAGAAAGGCTTCCACTCTATCATTTTTGGATTCCAGTTGCTCTAATTATTATCTTGATTATAGAATTCTGGGCAAAAAATCAAGATTTTTGGAAACTCTTCGCCTTTTAAAAGCTCGCTCTCAAGTTATTCCGACGATCTCCGGCAGGAATGTGTTAAAATAATATTAGACTTCTCTGAATTTAAAAACAGTCGCCTTGTCATTGTCGGGCTTGACCCGATAATCTAGAAATACTAGATTCCCGATCGGGTCGG
>SIBX01000007.1 GCA_009694925.1 Minisyncoccota bacterium | reverse complement strand
AGAGTTTTATGGTCAGAAGATGAAAGAATCACAAAACAATTTAAGAATATTAATAGTATTTATGAGGAAGTCAGTAAATATCCAGAGATTATTCGCGATATTTCTTTTATTGTAGATAAAAATACTTCGCTTAATGGATTTTATGAAATTGTGAGGCATTGCGCAGGGGATTTGGCAGAAGAAGTGAAATTGATTGATCAATTTGAAAACGCTAAAAAATTCGGAGAAAATAAAAAGAGTTATACTTTCAGAGTTGTTTATCGTTCGCATGAAAGGACTTTGACTAATGAAGAAGTGAATGTAATTCATAAAAAAGTGGAAGAAATGACGGTTAAGGATTTGGGGGCTGTTATTAGGTAGTTTTTAGCTTGTTTTGTGGTTGATTTTTTGATATAATAGTACTATTAGAAGCTTTAAAGGAGGGCTTATTTTATTCAATAATATATGGCAAAAAACGATAAAGAGGAGGTTAAAAAAGAAGAAAAGAAAGAATCTAAGAAGGAAGATAAAAAACCGGTATCTTATGGAGCTAAAGACATCTTCGTATTGGAGGGATTAGAGCCAGTCAGGAAACGCCCAGGAATGTATATCGGAACCACTGGACCCGAAGGATTACATCACTTAATTTGGGAAATTGTGGACAACTCTATCGACGAGGCCATGGCCGGATATGCAAAAAATATCCGCGTTGAGTTATTGGAAGACAATATGGTGGCCGTGACTGATGATGGAAGAGGTATTCCGGTTGAAATCCATCCACAAACAAAAAAATCTACGCTTGAGACAGTTTTAACCACGCTTCACGCTGGAGGAAAATTTGGCGGAGAATCTTATAAAGTTTCCGGAGGTCTTCACGGAGTAGGATCGTCTGTTGTTTGTGCTCTTTCTGTTTGGATGAAGGCGGAGATTGAAAGAGATGGAGGAATACATGTTCAGGAATATAGAAAAGGAAAAGTTCAGGGGCCGGTTAAAAAAGTTGGCAAATCTGAAAAAACTGGAACTAAAATAATGTTCCAGCCAGATCCAGAGATTTTTCCAGACACCACTTTTGATTTAAAGAAAATCTTAGACCGTTTAAGGCAACAGGCATTTTTGACCGCAGGAATTAGGATGGAGGTGGTTGATGCAAGAAACCCTAAAGATATTTCTTATTTTGGATTTTGTTTTGATGGAGGATTAAATTCTTTCCTAAATCATTTAGCGTCTTCTAGGAAGCCAATTTTGGGATCTAATTTTTATGTAAAAAAAGATTATGAGAAAATGGAAGTTGAGGCGGCCTTTACTTATGGCGACGAATTTGAGATAAAAGAATTGAGCTTTGCTAATAATATTCATACACCAGATGGAGGAACTCATATAACAGGATTTAGATCTGCGCTCACGAGAAGCTTGAATGATTTTGCTAAAGAAGGAGGATATATTAAAACTAGCGAAGATGCTTTCTCTGGTGATGATGTAAGAGAGGGAATTATTGCAATTGTTTCGGTAAAAATCCCAGAACCACAGTTTGAAGGACAGACAAAAGCAAAACTTGGAAGCGTTGAAGCGAGAACTGCTGTTGAGGCGGTGGTTGGAGATGCTATGAAGGATTTCTTTTTAAGGAACACGCAGGACGCCAAGGCTATAATCGAAAAATGCATCTTGGCCTTAAAGGCCAGAAAGGCTGCTAAGGCAGCTAAGGACATGGTTTTAAGAAAGGGAGCTTTAGAAGGCCTAACTTTGCCTGGAAAACTTGCCGATTGCAGTTCTAGGAAGCCGGAAGAATCAGAGGTGTTTATAGTTGAGGGAGATAGCGCAGGCGGTAGCGCAAAATCTGGAAGAGATAGAAGAACTCAAGCAATTCTTCCATTAAGAGGAAAGATTTTAAATGTTGAAAAATCTAGAATAGACAAAATGCTTTTAAATAAAGAAATAAAATCTTTAGTTATTGCTATTGGAACTGCAATTGCAGATACGTTCGATCTTTCTAAAATCAGATATCATAAAATAGTTTTAATGACAGATGCTGATGTTGACGGAGCTCACATTAGGACTCTTTTGCTAACTCTTTTCTATAGATATTTTCAGCCGATTGTGGAGGCGGGATATCTTTATATTGCCCAACCGCCGCTTTATAGGGTTCAGTCTGGAAAAGAGGTGAGATATGTTTATTCTGATAAGGAAAAAGATAAAACAGTTAAAGAACTTCAAGATATAAAAACCGAAAAAGCTAAGGCTAAGGCCGTAAAAGAGGGTAAGGAAGAGAAGGCTCCAAAAGAAATAATTGAGGAAGTTTTTGATGATAAAAATACAAAAGGAATAAGCATACAAAGATATAAGGGTTTAGGAGAAATGAATCCTGATCAGCTTTGGGAAACAACCATGAATCCGGCAAATAGATTGTTGTTTCAGGTGCAAGTTGAAGACGCAGAGGCAGCCGATAAGTTGTTTGATATTTTAATGGGAGAAGAAGTTCAGCCAAGAAAAATGTTTATACAGGCGAATGCGTTAATGGTTAAAAACCTAGATATAAGCGGCTAGACAAGGTTGACATTTATTATTTTAAACAGTAGCATTATACAAATAATATGAATAGGATCAAATTGTTTTTCGCTGATGCGAGCCAAGAATTTAAGAGAATAAATTGGCCAACTTTTTCTGAAACCAGAAAACTCACCATGATAGTCATCGGACTTTCCATTTTTTTAGCTTTCTTCTTAGGAGCTATGGATTTCGTTTTTGGTTACCTTTTAAATACAATAATTTAAACTTTTATGGCAGATGAATTAAACGTTGGAGCAGTTTTGCCTGCAGAAAATGGAGAAGGTCAAGAATCTGAAAAGATAGGGAATTTACTCGATCCATCTGCTGAAAAGGACGTTGTTGGTAAAAAAAATAGTTCTGAAAGAAATTGGTATGCTGTGCATACTTATTCTGGCTATGAAGACGCAGTGGTTAGATATTTGAAACAGAGGGTTGAGACTTTGGGCATGGAAGATAAAATTTTTAATGTTTTAGTTCCTAAGGAGAGAAAGGTAAAAATTAAAAATGGAAAAAGGAAGGTTGCAGATGAGAAGATTTATCATGGATATGTATTAGTAGATATGGTAATGACAGATGACTCTTGGTATGTCGTCAGAAATACTCCAAGAGTGACTGGTTTCGTTGGTGCAGAATCCACCATGCCAAGCCCGCTTTCCAGGCCTGAAATTGAGGAATTAATGGGAAAGATGGAGGGGAAAGAAATAAAATTTAATATTGATATGAAGGTTGGAGAAATGGTTAAAATAACAGATGGACCATTTAAAGATTACGATGCTAAAATTTCAGAAATTGATGCTGATAAAGGAAAGATAAAAGTATTAGTTACGATATTCGGAAGAGAGACTTCTGTAGAATTAGATAGTTTGCAGATTCAGAAATTATAAAGTAAATTTAAAGATCAAATATCAAAGATAAAAATTGCAAATAAAAATTTAAAATTAAGTGATTTCTGAGGATTTTAAACTTTACATTGTCATTTTGAAATTTGATTTTTACATTGGTTTAGGATAATATGGTAAAACTGTAAGAATATATAATATTATGGCAAAAGGAATTAAAGCAGTAATAAAACTTCAAATAGAAGCCGCAAAAGCTAATCCAGCTCCTCCAATTGGAACAGCTTTGGGACCACAAGGCATAAACATTGCCGGTTTTTGTAAGGAATTTAATGAAAAAACCAAAGAGATGGTTGGCGACGTTGTGCCAGCAGTTATCACTATTTACGATGACAGATCTTTCAGTTTTATTTTAAAAACCCCTCCAGCTTCATCTTTACTTAAGAAGGCTGCTAAGATTGAAAAAGGATCAGGAGTGCCAAATAAAACAAAAGTTGGAACAGTGACTAAGGCAGACTTGAGAAGTATTGCAGAGAAGAAAATGATAGATCTAAACACTGACAATATGGATGCTGCGATGAAGACAATTGCAGGGACGGCAAGGAATATGGGAATAGAAGTTAAGGATTAAGAAATAAAAAAACGCCGAAAGGCGTTTTTTTATTTTAAACTATCATTTTAGCTTTGATGCTTGGATAATGCTCATAGTCAACTAATTTAATGTCATCCATTTTGAATTTATTAATATCTTTAATTTCGGGATTTAACCAAAGTTTTGGAAGTTTTTTTGGTTTACGAGATAATTGTTCCTGAACAGCGTCAAAATGCTCGTGATATATGTGAGCGTCGTTAAGGGTGATAACCATTTCATGTGGAGTCATACCAACGACCTGGGCAACCATGGCTAAGAGTAAGGAGTAGGATGCAATATTAAATGGAACTCCCAAAAACATATCACAACTGCGTTGAGTCATATGAAGCGATAATTTTCCATTGGCGGCGAAGAATTGAAAAATCATATGGCAAGGAGGAAGGGCCATTTGATCTAATTCTCCTGGGTTCCAGGCTGTTACTACGAGACGGCGATCGTTTGGATCAGTTTTTAATTTATTAATTAAATTGGCAATTTGATCTACTTCTTCACCTCCTGGTTTTTTCCATTTTCTCCATTGAACACCGTAAATTCTTCCAAGATCTCCGGGAAATTTTGCTTTTGGTTTCCAATACGAAGCTTCTGCATTATCTGTCCAAATTGTGCGATCTTTTCCTAAAATTTCTTTTAATCGTTCATCGCTATTGCTGCCTTCTAGAAACCATAATAATTCGCTTTTTACACTATTGAAGGCTAGTTGCTTAGTGGTTACTGCAGGAAATCCATCTTCTAAATTAAAGCGTATTTGTATTGCAAACAGGGCTCTGGTTACAGCATTTCTGCCCTTGCGATCAATACCGTCTTTTAGAATCTTTTTTAAAATCTCATTGTATATTTTCATTTGTAATAAATTGGTATTAATGAGAAGTGGTTGATGTCTTTATAATATATTTATAACTTAATTTAATCAATTTGTGTTGCAGGGATATTCTGAAATAGAATATGATTAAGGTGGTTAAGTTTTTTATTTAATAATTTAGTAATTAAAATATGGCTTTATCAAACAAAGAAATTTTAAAACACAAAGAGGAGGGAAATGTTGTTATAGATAAATTCAATATTAAACAGCTTCAGACAGCTAGTTATGATGTTGTATTGGGAGAATATTATTTTCGTCAGCAACACCTAGAAGGAGGTTATGGATTTTTTAATCCGTATTCTAGAGTGGATGTTTTGCGAACTTGGGGCAAGGCTCTTAAGGCAGAAAAACTCTCTGAGTGGTCCAAGAAAACTGGTATAGATAATTTGCCCGGGATATCTAAGGACGATAAAATTATTTGGATTCATCCAGGAGAAACAATTTTGGCTCATACGGAGGAATTTATTGGAGGTAAAAATTGTGTGGTGGCAGAGATGAGAGCTAGAAGTTCTATGGGCAGATCTGGTATTGCGGTGTGTAAGTGCGCTGGTTGGGGAGATATCGGATATGTAAATCGCTGGACAATGGAAATTACTAATTTTTTAAGCCGTGCAGTGCCCTTAGTGGTTGGTAGGCCGATTGCGCAAATGATTTTTTTCCAGACAGGAAGAATTACTGAGACATATGCGGAGTCTGGCAGATATCAACATACGGATGACTTTAAAAAACTAAAGAAAGATTGGAAGCCAGAAGCTATGCTTCCGAGATTATATAAGGATTACGAATAAGCGTCTTTGTTTTGCCTTGAACTCGATTTGTAAAGATCGGGTGTTTTGGTTTATTCTAAAAGAAGAACAGAAGACAATCTCTTTCAGGAGGGAGACGTTATACCTATGGCTAAGGGGATTTGCAAGATCTGCAATGCATTCGCAGAGGTGAATAAGAATGGTTGTTGCTCGGCTGGTTGCGGTGCAAATCGGGACAGATCTGTCCCTTCTGGTCCAAGGAAGTGCGGTCATTGCGGGTCGACCAACATTGATCAGGATGGAAGCTGTTAGAGTTGTGGAGCTACTCCAATCAGGAGGCCGCCTGCCGATGCAGGTCGCAAGCCGGTTGGCTATTACAGGATGGATAGAGGAGGTCATTGATTTGGAAGTAGAAAAAACAAGCACCAGATTTCCGCATGCGGAAATCTGGTGCTAGTCATTCTGGTGAGCTCTTTCAAGTTTGATTATTTTCACTTTATAGGCTCGAAGTATTTCGGCACTTCTTGGCTTGTTTCCCTCTTCCACGATCACCTGCTTGATGCCGGCAATTGCAATTATCTTTGCGCAAGCCATGCAGGGAAAGTCGATCGAGAAAAGAGTGGAACCTAGAAGTGATTTTCCGTTTCTTCCTGAAAGCGCTATTAGAAGCATTACTGGGTGAATTATTGAGAGACGTCCATCTTCGAATAGGAATGGTTCGAATTCGTTGGGAAGATGGCGGATTCCGGTTTTTCCGATTGGTTCTCCGGTTGCCGAAACCAGAACTGCTCCAGAGTGCAGATCGACTAGTGGAGACTTTTTTGCTTCTTTTTCGGCTACGCGCATCCATTGCCAATGATATTCTGAGCTGGAAGTCTCATCGTAGAGGGTTGTTTTTGCTTTCGAGTTCGGCGGACCATCTTCTTTAAAGAGTTTCGCCCAGGTCGCTTTGGCGTTTGGAAAGATTGTTTCAACGACTCGCTTTGTTACTTCGTCGTCTGTTGCCACTATTTCAAGCTCGGGCCCGCTTCTTATTTTTTTTATATTCTTCAGAGTCAGTAGCGTTATTGTTGACCAAAGATGCCTCTTGGCCACGCGAACGCATTCTTCGTCGGGGAGTCGTCTTTCGTCTTCGTATTCTCCACCGATGCCTTGGGCAATTTCTCTGCCGATAACAATTACCCTGTCTTTTAAGGAAAGACTTTCAAAAAAAAGGACCAATCCTCTATGCCAAACGGGAATGTTGGCAATGAAGAGTTTTGCCATGACATTCTCCTGTGTTGTTTTGTGGTGCTAAAACAATAGTATTCTTATGAAATTTTAAAGGCAAATTTTATAATCAAATATAGTTTTTGATTTTTATTTTTCAATATTTTTGCTATACTTTTTTTAACCTTAAATGTCTAAATATATTCCTACAATAGGATTGGAAATACACGCGGAACTCAAAACAAAGACAAAAATGTTTTGCTCTTGTCTTAATGAGACTTTCAATATTGAACCAAATAAAAACACTTGTCCGATTTGTTTAGCTCATCCAGGGACATTGCCTGTGGTAAATAAAAAAGCCGTGGAGCTGGTTTTAAAAATAGGAATGGCGCTTCAGGGAGATATCCCTCAATTTTCAAAATTTGATAGGAAAAATTATTTTTATCCGGATATACCGAAAGCTTATCAAATATCTCAATATGACCTTCCTTTGGTGTTTGGGGGCGTTTTAAGGGGCGTAAAACTCACTAGAATTCATTTAGAAGAGGATACCGGGAGCTTGGAGCATGGAAAGGATAAAGACGGCAAAGAAGTATCTTTTGTTGATTATAACAGGGCTGGGGTGCCTTTGATGGAGCTTGTTACTGAGCCAGATATTAAGAATGCGGAACAGGCGTCGGAATTTGCAAAAGAACTGCAATTAACTTTGAAATATCTAGGAGCATCGGATGCGGATATGGAAAAGGGCTTAATGAGGGTTGAGGCTAATGTAAGTTTGGGAACCATAGTTAGTGGCGAATTTAAACTTGGAACAAAGGTTGAAGTAAAAAATATTGCTTCTTTTTCCTCGGTAAGGGGAGCTATTGAATACGAACTTAAAAGACAGGAAGAGGTTTTGGAATCTGGTGGAAAAGTGATTCAGGAAACTCGCGGATGGGATGCTAGTACTGGCACGACTTTTTCACAGAGATCTAAAGAATCTGCCCATGATTATAGATATTTCCCAGATCCAGATATTCCACCGCTCGATCTTTCTAAAATCAGCTTAAAAGAAATTAAGGCCAGTATTCCTGAATTGCCTGGAGTTAAAAGATTGAGATTTCAAAAGGAGTATGGATTAAACGAGGAACAAGTAAATATTCTTGTTCAAGATTTGGCATTGGCAAGATTTTTTGAAGAATCTGTCTCTGAAATTGAAGCTGAAGATAATATAAATACCAAAAAAGAAATCCAACTTATCTATAACTATTTAACTTCAGACTTAATAGGTTTAATGTCTGCTTTGAAAATTGGATTTAGTGAGATTAAAATAACTCCTGAGAACTTTTCTGATCTGATAGAGATGATTTCTCATGATAAAGTCTCTTCAAGATCGGCTAAGGATATTTTAAAGAAAATGGAAGAGACTGGTGAAGATCCGCATAATCTTTTATCTTCTTTGGGATTGGAACAGGTTTCCGATGAGGGAGAATTGAGATTGTTGGCGCATAAGATGTTGGCAGAAAATCCAAAAGCTATAGAAGATTTTAAAAAAGGAAAAGAAAATGCTTTGCAGTTTTTAGTTGGGCGTGCGATGGGCGCCTTAAAGGGGAAGGGGAATCCGGGGATTTTACAGAAGATATTTAGGGAGGAATTATTAAAACTTTAAAACCGCCAATTGGCGGTTTTAAAGTTTAGGATTTTATTTCTTTTCTTTAACTTCTTTTTGAATCAGGCTTATTAATTCACTTATGGTCATCTCTTTTTGGGATTTGTCAGAGTGACGTCGCATGGTTAAGGTTTTTGCGGTAACTTCTTTTTCTCCCATGATTATAAGTAATGGGATTTTTTCCATTTCTCCGGCTCTTATTCTTTTGCCTAGAGTTTCATTTGGTTCTGGAAAATCTGCACGAATATTATTTTTAAGCAATTCAGATTTTAACTCATTGGCATAACTAGAAAATTTTTCGCTTATAGGAAGAATCCTGGCTTGAACAGGTGAAAGCCAAAGAGGGAAGGCACCGGCGTAGTGTTCTATTAAAAATCCAAAAGTGCGTTCTAGACAACCAATAGTTGAGCGATGAATCATAACTGGACGTTTCTTTTGTCCGTCTTGGTCTATATATTCTATCTCAAATTTTTGTGGAAGGAGAAAATCTATCTGGGCAGTGAAAAGGGTATCTTCTTTGCCATTAATATTTTTTGCCTGAACATCAAGTTTTGGTCCATAAAAAGCAGCTTCGTCTTCGGCCTCTATATATTTTAAGCCAAGTTCATCAAGCGCTTCTTTCATTATGCTTTCGGCATGATTCCAAAGTTTATCGTCTTTAAAATATTTCTCTTTATTTTTTGGATCACGTTTTGAAAAACGATAAGAAACTATATCTAAAAGACCTAAGCCTTTTATTCCTTCGGAGATCATATTGCAAACATTTTTAAATTCTTCTTTCAGGCCTTCTGGTGCAATAAAAATATGTCCATCCGTTAATTGGAATTTTCTTACTCGAATCATTCCCATAAGCTCTCCCGATTTTTCATAGCGATTATAGTCTGCTATTTCTGCATAACGGATAGGGAGTTCTTTATAGCTCCATTGTTTTCGCTGATACATGCGAATGTGGTGCGGGCAGGCCATTGGGCGGAGATAAAACTTACCGCCATCCATATTGATTGGCGCATACATATTGCTTGAATAATGATCAAGATGTCCTGAAGTGCGATAAAGTTCTTCGGCTCCGAGATATGGGGTTTCTACGTGTTCATAGCCATATTTTCGCTCTAATTCACGAGCAAAGGATGCTAACTCGAATTTTACTGCTGTACCTTTTGGGGTCCAAAGTGGCAATCCTTTACCTATTTTTTCGTCGATAAAGAAAAGATCTAATTGAGGGCCTAAAATTTTATGATCTCTTTTTTTAGCTTCTTCTTGTTGTTTGATGTAATTTTCTAACTCTTCTTTACTTTCGAAAGCTAGTCCGTAGATTCTGGTGAGTTGAGGATTTTTTTCATCTCCGCGCCAATAGGCTCCGGCCGTGTGGGTTAGTTTAAAGGCCTCGGGATTAATTTCGGAAGTGTTTTTAACGTGCCCGCCTTTGCAGAGATCGGTAAAAACTTCTCCTGTTTTGTAGATGGTTAAATCTTTTTTATCTTTGGAAAATTCTTTAATTAAGTCGAGTTTAAATTTTTGCCCAGCGAAAAGCTTTTTGGCTTTGAGTGGAGTTATTTTTTCGCCTTTAAATTCTAGCTTTTGTGCAATTAGGTTTTTTATTTCTTTTTCAAATTCAGCTAAGTCAGCTTCGGCTATTGGGTTTTTGAATTGAATATCGTAATAAAAACCGTTTTCAATTGAGGGGCCGATGCCGAGTTTGGCTGTCTTATATTTTTTTAAAACAGAGGCGGCTAGTAAATGGGCTAGGGAATGGCGGATATTTTCAATATTGTTCATAAATTTATGTATAAATCTTAGCTTAAGTCGGGTTTTTAATAAATATTGACATATTGTGAATTATTATGTAATAATCTGGGCTGGATTCTTTCTCCTCAATTCATCCTCGGTAAAGGGTCAGATCATGAGTGACGAAGAAGAACTTCCTACCCCTTTGCTTGCCATAATTACATTTGGCCTTTTTCTTTGTTTCATTGGTCTCATTTATGCGTTTTGTGTAGATGTTTCTCGAACGTTCAGGTCTCAGGACGTTGAATATTGTCAGACAAAGTAGGTAAAGAGGGGATTCAGATTCAATCCGCCGAGTTTTTTCCTAAAATTGGAAGAGATTTTGCGGATTTTTTTTAAACAATTTCTGTGGCGTCTTCGCAGATGATTTTTGGTTCGCCTCTCGCGAAATCCATTTTGCCCACAACTGCTAAAACTGCATTTTCTTTCCAAACTAAGGGTTTCTTTTCTAGCATGGTTGGGAAGACAACTAGTTCAAGGGAACTAGTAAGATCTTCTAATTTTGCAAAAATCATCGGTTTGCCGTTCTTGGTGGTGATTCTCCTTATGCCAGATAAAAGTCCGGCGATTCTGAAATATCCAGATTCATTTCCGTTGGCAATACATTCATTGATTGGTCTGGCTTTCATTAAATCTATTTTTGGCTTCAGATAGCTTAATGGGTGATCGGTGACATAAAGACCCAATAATTCTTTTTCCCATAATAATTTTTCGGCAGTTGTGGCTGGAGGCGCTTCTTTTAGTTTGAGGGCGCTAGTTGATGCTTTGGGCGCTCCAAATAATCCCATCAGATTTTCGGATTCGGATTTTTTCATATTGCTAATAAACTTCAAAATTTCTTCAATATTGAAAATGATTTGATTTCTTTCCGTGCCTAAAGAATCAAAAGCTCCGCATTTAACTAAAGACTCAAGAGATTTTTTATTTAAGTCTTTATGTTTTACTCGCGAGATTAAGTCGGTTAAGTTTTTAAATTCTCCACCTTTTCTTCTTTCGTCGATAATGGCGTTAATAATATTGGCACCAACATTTTTTACAGCGGTTAAACCGAAGCGAATTGTTTTCTTGGTTTCTGGAAAGAAGTTGGCAGAGCTTTTATTGATATCCGGAGGAAGAACTTCAAGATTCATTTTTTTACATTCTTGAATTAAGTAAGCGGCGCGCTCTGTGTCTCCGGCGTCAGAATTTAATAGAGAGTTCATAAACTCTATTGGATAGTTGGCCTTAAGGTAGGCTGTGCGATAGGCGATCATGGCATAGGCGGCAGCGTGGCTTCTGTTGAATCCATATCTATCAAATGGTTCAACTAGTGCCCAGAATTTTTCTGCTACATCTTTAGAAATTCCATTTTTCAAACAACCATCAATGAGCTTACTTTTTTGTTCTTGGAGTAAGCTTTTTATTTTTTTACCAACGGCTTTTCTTAAAACATCTGCTTCGGCAAGGGTGAAGCCAGCCAAAACACGAGCGCCCATCATCAGTTGTTCTTGGTAGATCATGATGCCATAGGTATTCTTAAAAACTGCTTCAAGTTTTGGATGGAGATAGAGCACTTCTTTTCTTTTATGTTTTCTGGCTACGTATTCTGGAATAAGTTCCATTGGTCCTGGGCGATAAAGAGCGACCATGGCAATTAAATCTTCTATCTCTGTTGGCTTGAGTTCTTTTAGGTAGCGAGTCATGCCAGCGGATTCAAATTGGAATATTCCGCAAGTAATTCCAGTTTGGAGCAGGACAAAAGCTTTTTTATCGTCAATAGGAATTTTTGAAATATTGATTTTTATTCCAAATCTTTCTTCGACTAAATTAATCGTATTTTCTATGATGGTTAAGTTTTTTAAACCTAAAAGATCCATTTTTAGAAGACCAAGATCTTCTACGGTATGCATTTCGAATTGAGTGATGACTATATTTGTATCTTGTGGCGCTCTTTGAAGGGGTAAATAATTAGTTAAGGTTTCATTAGAAATTACAATTCCACAGGCGTGAACCGAAGCGTGGCGCGCGACTCCCTCTAAATGCATGGCGACGTCAATTAGTTTTTTTGCATTTTTATCTGCGTTGTATAATTTTTTTAGATCATCAACTTCTTTTAAGCTTTCTTCTAAGTCTGACCCTAGAGGAATCATTTTTGCGATTTGATCGCAAAAGGCATATGAAATATCCATAGTTCTGCCAACGTCGCGGATTGAAGCACGGGCAGCCATGGTTCCAAAGGTAATAATGTTGGCAACTTTATCTTCGCCATATTTTTCGCGGAGATAGCCCATAACTTCATCGCGACGAATATCGGTTATATCCACGTCTATATCCGGCAATTGAATTCTGTCCGGATTTAAAAATCTTTCAAAAAGCAGATCATACTTGATCGGATCAATATCTGTTATGCCCAATATATAAGAGATGATACTGCCTGCGGCGGAGCCCCTGCCTGGACCCACAACGATTCCATGCTCTTTAGCCCAGTTAATAAAATCTTGAACAATTAAAAAATAATCAGCAAAACCCATTTTTTCTATAACTCCAATCTCCATTTCAATTCTTTTTACGACCTCTTCTGTTTTATTTTCATATCTTCCGCTGGTTCTTTCTGCTATTAATTTTTTAAAATAATCTACGGATTGTTCGCCGGTTGGCGTCTGAAATTTTGGAAGCTTAATTTTCCCTAATTCAATTTCAAGATTGCACATTTCTGATATTTTATAGGCATTAGAAACTGCTTCTGGAATATCTTGAAAGCGCTCAAGCATTTCTTGGGGAGAGGTCATAGAAAAATCGTCGTCTTTAAGGGTGAGGCGGCCTGGATCGCTTAACTTATTTCCGGTTTGAACTGCGAGTAAGATGTCGTGATATTCTGAATCTTCTTTTTTTAAATAGTGAAGATCTTGAGTGGCTACTAGGGGAATGCCGGTTTCCTTAGAAATTTTAATTAATCCTTCTTTGGCTTTAACGGTATCTTTAAAGCCAGGATGATTGCCAACTTCTAAATAATAATTTCCTTTTCCGAAAATTTCTTCATACTCTTTGGCTGTGGCAACTGCCTTTTCATAATTACCAGATAAAATATTTCTTGAAACTTCTCCGGTTATACAACCAGACAGGGCAATTAATCCTTCGGAATATCTTCTTAAAATATTTTTATCCATTCTCGGCTTATAATAAAAACCCTTAAGATGAGCTTCTGTAACTAGCTTGATGAGGTTTTGCCAACCCTGATTATTTTTTACCAAAAGAGTTAAATGAAAATATTTTTCGTCGTTACTATCCTTGTCTTCCATTCCTTTAGGAGAAATATAAGCTTCAACTCCTAAAATTGGCTTAATGCCTTGTTTTTTTCCTTCTTTATAAAACTCTATAGCGCCATAAAGATTGCCGTGATCGGTCAGAGCAACGGAATCCATTCCCAACTCCTTAACTCGTTTTACGAGGTCTGGAATTTTTGGAAGGCCGTCTAAGAGGGAATAATGAGAGTGGACGTGGAGATGTGTAAATTTTGCTTCCATATATATCCTCAATTCTATTTTAATTGAGGATAAAATACAAAATTTTTTGTAAAAAAAGAAGCCCCGACAACTAGAGCTCCGCGCCGTGCGCGATAAGCTCTAGTGTCGGGACTGGGGGGGTCAGGTGGCTGTGAGTTGTGCCATCTTGTAGTGGCGTGCCCACGCTGCAGTGAGTGGGATCGTTGTGACGACGAAACCTGTATTATCTGCGCGTTCGTGTTTACGAATCGCGAAGACCTCCATGTTTCTGGCGCCACCTCTCATGACCTGTGTGCCGGTCACGATGAGTATGTGACCCTCAAGAACTTCCGGATGGAACTCGAGCAAGCTCATCGCTTCTTCGAGGGAAGCCGAAAAGGACTGTCCGTCTCCAGTTGCCAAGAATGCCTCGGAGATGCTTGCGATCGAATCGGGAAACGACGTCGCGGTCACTTTTCCGTCTCGATTTGGAGCGTTTGGCACGAGATCCCAGGTGTTTACTTCCGTATCGGGAGCAACTCGGAATTCGAAACCAGAACGAACAAAGCGAGAGGTGGTCAGTGCGGTTGTCATTTCTTTCCCCTAAAGGCTATTTTCATAGCCTTGCCATTGATTTCCCCTTCCTGATTGGTACTGCCGTATATACTATCAGAAAACTATTAGATTGTCAATAGTTATGGATGGTCGCCATAAATAGACTGGACTTTTTCAAAAAGTTGAGTTATTCTTTGTGAATCACTTAATCTGTTTATAAAATTTTAAAAATTAAAAAATATGGGAGGTGTACCAGTAAAACATCATTCGAAATCAAAAGTTGGAAGAAGAAGGTCTCATTTGGCTCTTAAAAAGACTAATATTTTAGTTTGTGAAAAGTGCAAAGGACCAATTTTTTCTCATAGAGCATGTGCTCAGTGCGGAAACTACGGATCAAAAAAATAATCATTTTTGATTATTTTTTTGTTTGTTGGATTTAGATAGAATTGTGTTTTTAAATTTTGTTCTTTAAAATATAAATATATGGCAACTCGCCAATTGATTCGCTCCGTGGTTCTTCAATCTCTATATGAGTGGGATTTTTATGACCGCAGAGAAGATTTGGTAAAAATTTTAGATAGAAATTTAAAAGAATTTGCTGATGGAGTTGATGAGCCAGATTTTGCCTGGAGATTAATCAACGGCATAGTTACTCATCTTAATGAGATAGATAATATTATTCGAAAAGCAGCTAGTGAGTGGCCCCTTGAACAGATTTCATTAGTTGATAGAAATGCTTTAAGAATCGGAGTTTATGAATTAGTTTTTGAAGATAAAAAAGAAGTTCCAGAAAAAGTTGCTATTAATGAGGCAATAGAGATTGCAAAAAATTTTGCAGGACCAAATGCCGGAAAATTTATTAACGGTGTTTTAGGATCTGTTTATAGGTCTATGGAGGAAAATAAAAAAGGAGAAGTTAAAAAATAGAATTAGTATTGTTTTAATATGGATAATTTTAAAAGTTTTGAAAAAATAATAGATTATAAATTTAAGAATCAGGATTTCTTAAAAGAGGCCTTAACTCATAGGTCTTATTTAAATGAAAATTCAGAATGGAAATACAGCCAGAATGAAAGAATGGAATTTTTAGGTGATGCTGTTTTGGAGCTTGTGACAACAGAAGAATTGTTTTTGCTTTTTCCACAGTATCCAGAAGGAAAACTTACGCCAATTAGATCGGCTTTGGTTAATTTTCAAATGATGGCAAAAATTGCCAGAGATTTTAAATTGGATGATTTTATCTTGCTTTCAAAGGGAGAGGCAAAAGATTCAGGGCGTGCCAGAGAAGTTATTTTGGCTAATGGTGCCGAAGCGGTTATCGGGGCAATTTACCTTGATGGTGGATTAAAACCGGTAAAATTATTTATTAAGAAATTTGTAATGAATAATTTAGAAGAAATTTTGGCCAAGGGTTTGCAATACGATGCCAAGAGTAAATTACAGGAGATGATACAGGAAAAAAATAAAGTTACTCCAGTTTATAAAGTTTTAGGAGAAGAGGGACCAGACCATGCTAGGGTTTTTACTTCTGGAGTATTTTTTGGAGAACAGTTGATTGCGACAGGAACTGGACAGTCTAAACAAGACGCGGAAGTGGATGCAGCCAAGAAAGCCTTACAGAGCCTTTAAGTTTAATAGTTTTTATTGGTTCTGTTATAATTTTACTTTATGCTTTTGAAGAAATTGGAACTTTTGGGATTTAAGTCTTTCGCGGAAAAGGCTGTTTTGGAATTCCCAGAAGGAGTTTTGGCGGTTGTGGGGCCTAATGGATCTGGAAAATCTAATGTTATAGATGCAATCCGCTGGCTTTTGGGTGAAAGAGAGGCAAAGAATATGAGAGGCGCAAAGGCAGAAGATTTAATCTTTTCTGGCACGCCAACGAGGCCAAGAGCTGGGTTTGCTCAAGCCTCGATGACCCTGGACAACTCTTCAAAGTTTTTTCCTGTTGAATATGAGGAGGTTACAGTTTCCCGAAGAATAGACCGAGATGGAACATCTAAATATTTATTAAATAATTCTGAGGTTAGAGCTAGGGAAATTTTGGATTTTTTTGCCAAATCCAAGCTTGGTGCCAGAGGGTTAACCATAATCAACCAAGGACAGAGCGATATTTTCATAAAAGCCAGCGAGGAAGAAAGAAGAGAAATGTTGGAGGAAATTCTTGGACTTCGAACTTATCAGATAAAAAAGCACGAATCTGAACTTAAGCTTGAAAGCACAAGGATTAATATGGATAAGGCAAAGGCTTTAGTTGAAGAAATTTTGCCTCATCTGAAAGTTTTAAGGAAACAAGCGGCTAAGTGGGAAAAACATGATGAGTATAAAAATGAATTAGTTAATTTAGAAAAGAACTATTATGGTTCTAAATTAAGTGTTTATAAAACACAAGAAGAAAAAATAGGATTAGATATAAAAAATATTGATGTTGCTATACATCAGAGAAAAGGGGAGCTTGAGTTGCTTGAGGGGGAGGTAAAAAATTTAGAAGACAGTAATAAAGAGAGTAAGAAAGAAGAAGAGCACAAAAGAAAAGCTGTGTCAGACAGGAAAAATCAAATTTACGAAAAGAAATCGCACATAGAAAGAGAATTGGGAAAGATTGAAGCACAGATTGAATTCTTACCAAAAAAGAAGGATAAAAAAGCAGTTGATAGCGAGGAAGTTGTTTCTTTTTTTAAGGATGTTAGAAAAAAAATAGAGGAGACATATAAACTGTCTGATTTTGAGGTGTTAAAATCGTCCTTAAGAGACTTGATTTCTAAGATTGATAATTTTTTTGATGACTCCGGAAAAGCTTCTGAAAATGATAATCAGTATAATGCAGAAAAAGACGAATTTGAAAAAAAGAAAAAAGAATTGTTTGAAAATTTAAAACAGCTTGAAGCCGAAATTATAAATCTTTCTAGAGAAGAAGCCGAAATTTTTAATTCCAGTAAGGAATTTAATGATGCTTTTAGAAAATCTTTTATAAAAGTTCAGGATAAAAATAGGGAAATATCAGAAGTGTTAAGTTCTCGATCTAGATTTGTTTTTGAGCTAGAAAAAATCTTGATTTCTAAAGATGAAATTTTAAAAGAGATGAAACAGTTCGGCGTTTCTGAGGAAGGATTAATTAGTTCTTTTTCTGAAGGCGAGGAGAAAGAATCTGAAAGAAAGATTTTCAGATTAAGATCAGAAATATCTGCAATTGGAGAAGTGGATGAGGCGCTTTTGAAAGAGGCAAAAGAGACAGAGACTAGATATGCATTTTTATCTTCTCAAATTCAGGATCTTGAGACCGCCTTTTCGGATTTAAATTCTTTGATTAAAGAATTAGACGAAAAAATACATAAAGAATTTAAAGAAGCTATGGTAAAAATCAATCATGAATTTACTAATTACTTTAAATTAATGTTTCAGGGAGGTTCGGCAAAGCTAACTTTAATTAAGAAAGAGATTAAAGAGGCCGTTGCCCAAGAAGGCGAAGAGATGCCGCAAGAAAAGGAAGATGAAGAGGAAAAGAAGTTCGACCATGGAGGAATTGAAATTGCCGTATCTTTACCAAAGAAGAAAGTGGCTTCACTTGAGTCTTTATCTGGAGGAGAAAAAAGCTTGGTTTCTTTGGCGGTTTTGTTTGCCTTGATTTCGGTTTCTCCGCCACCATTTTTAGTGTTAGACGAAATTGATGCGGCTCTCGACGAAGCCAATACTAAAAGATTAAGTTCATTAATCAAAGATTTTTCTAAAAAAACACAGTTTTTGATTGTGACCCATAATAGAGCAACTATGGAAATTGCTAGCGTGCTTTACGGGGTTACTTTAGGGGAAGATGGAAGCTCGAAGCTTTTGAGTTTGAAGTTGGAGTAAGTTGTTAACAGTATCTAGTTTCTAATTTTTAATATATATATATATATATTAGTATATACTTAATATATATTATTGGGTCTATTAATTTAAAAAATAAAAAAATGAATAAAGGACATGTAGTTTTAGCAATTATTTTAATAATAGGATTGTCGATTATTATATTTGGAGGATATCCTGCTAAGCAAATTTTTGCTAGCGTGACCCCTGATCTTATCCCTATTAAAGATGGATTTTATAGACACTGGACTCCAAGCACTCCTAGATTAGCTCATTTCCCGAATGTAGATGAGACGCCTTGTGATGGTTCATGGAGTTATAATTATACAAATGGTTACTACGCTAGAGACACTTATGGGATAGACATATCTTCTGTCCCAGTGGGATCGATAATTACTAAAATAGAAATAATTCCTTGTGCTTCATTAAACTCTACTAAAAGAAAAGATGGGCCAAGTGTGGCTTCTAGTTTTTCGGTTTTCTATAGACTTAATGGCGTGAATAGTAGAGACAGTCTTCCCTTTAAACTTCCTAAAAATAATATTCCTGCGCCACTTCCTCCGGTAAAATTTGATAAACTTAAGTTGGGCGTTGTTGGTAATTCAAATTTGGAAATAGGTGTATATTATGCGGGTGGTAATTTGGGTGTAAGAGTTAGTAGATTATCGGCTGTTGTTACTTATGAAATATTGTCTGCACCAACAAGCTTAGATGCGGTTAATATTTCTTCAAGTCAGAATAATTTGACCTGGCAAGATAATTCAAATAACGAAACTGGGTTTAAAATCGAAAGAAGTTTAAATAATTCTAATGGTCCATTTGTTAAAGTGGCCACGGTTGGTAAAGACGTTGTTTCTTATAGCGATATCAATTTAACAGCAGACCAAACTTATTATTATCAAGTTAAATCATATAATTCAGTAACCGATTCTCCTCCTTCTAATATTGATTATGCTGTTACTTCAAGCAAAGCTCCTTCTGCGCCGTCTAATTTTGACGTAATGAATCCTGCTTCAGATCAAAATGATTTGACCTGGAAAGATAACTCAAATAATGAAGATGGTTTTAAAATTGAAATGAGTTTGAATAATCAATTTAGTGGATTTTCAGAGATTGCATCAACGCCAATGGATGTTAACTATTTTAGTGATTTAAATTTACAAGCTGATCAAACTTATTTCTACAAAGTTAGAGCTTATAATGCAATTGGAAACTCTTCTTATTCTGCAACTGATTATGGTATAACGGCGACAATGGTGCCAAATGATCTTTCTAATTTTAATGGCACGGCAACTGGGACATCGGCTACTCTAACTTGGACAGATACTTCAACTAATGAGGAAACCATTAGAATAGAGAGAAGTGCTGATAATATAACTTTTACAGAAGTAGCAGTTAAGGGAATAAACTCTATTTCTCATGTAGATGTTAATCTTAGTAAGGGTACTTATTACTATAAGGCTAGAGCTAGAAATGTGATTGGAGATTCTAACTATACGAGTACAGTTACTGTTGTGATTAATTAGAAAAAATTTCTATATATTTTTTTCACATCTAATTTTTGAAATCTTTTGACAAATGAGTTTATTTGTAATACAATGGGCTCTATCTTAAATATACAAAAATATGTTAGCAATTAAATTAAAACGAATAGGGAAGAAGCATCAGCCAGCTTATCGCTTGGTTGTTAATGAAAAACGATCGGCCATGGTTGGACGTTTTCTTGAAGATTTGGGTTATTTTAATCCAGAATCTAATAAAACAGAGCTAAATAAGGAAAGAATCTTGCATTGGATTAAAGTTGGTGCTCAACCAACCGGAACTGTCCATAATTTACTTCTTAAAAATAAAATTATAGAAGGTAAGAAGGTTGCGGTTCATAAGAAACCAAAGAAATCTAAGGAAGAAGCCAAGGCCGCTCCTGTGGCAACCGAAGCTGTAAAATAGAATTGAGAGTTAAGAATCAAGAATTAAGGTAGGTTAGTTGTTAATTTCGTTTTTTGTTTTTGTAATTTATAATTTAGTCACGCAGTTAACGCGAAAAAGGTCGTCACGAATAAGAAATATATTTTAAGAAAATGAGAATAGCAGATCAAGAATTTTTAGAAAGTTTAGTTAAGGCAATAGTTGATCATCCGGATGATGTAAAAATTGATAGGAAAGTTGATGAAATGGGCGTTCTTTTAACTTTAAAAGTTCACGTAGAAGATATGGGACAAGTTATTGGCAGGCAAGGAGCAACGGCTAAGGCGATTAGATCTTTATTAAGAATTGTAGGAATTAAGAATAATGCCAGCGTTAACTTAAAAATAGATGAACCGGATGGATCTACTAGGGAGCCAAGAGTAGAACCGGGACTATAAATAAAAATCTCCAAGAAAATTGGAGATTTTTATTTTGTTTACAAAATTAAAGTTTTCTGGTATTATATTGGAGCTATGAAAGAAGCGGTTAAAAAAATAAAGTTTGATATAGTAACGATTTTTCCGAAGATTTTTGATTCATATTTCAATGAATCGCTTTTTAAGCGCGCTAAAGAGAAGAAGATCTTAGATATAAAAGTTCACGATTTAAGGGATTATACGGAAGATAAGCATAAAACTGTTGATGACAGTCCATATGGAGGAGGACCGGGAATGGTTTTGAAAGTTGAGCCAATACATAAGGCGGTAAAGAAATTGAAACCTAATAAAAAAACTAGGGTTATTTTGTTTTCAACCAGAGGAAAAAAACTTGATTCGGAGATGGCTAAAAGATTGGCGAAATATGATAGATTAATTTTAATTTGCGGAAGATATGAGGGTGTAGATGAGCGAGTGGCTGAATATATTGCCGATGAGGAGGTTTCAATCGGGGATTATGTTTTGTCTGGTGGAGAGATTCCTGCGATGGTTTTGGTTGAAGCGGTTTCTAGATTTGTTCCAGGATTTTTAGGGAAGATGGAATCGCTTGAGGATATAAAGGGGAGTTATCCAAGTTATACACGGCCAGAAGTTTTTGAAACGAAGGCCATAGGCCCTGGGCAACTAGGCCATAGTCAGAAAAAACAAAAAACAAAAAAGTGGAAAGTGCCGAGTGTACTTTTGAGCGGGAATCATGTGAAAATAGAGGAATGGAGACAGAATAACTAGGTTTTAGCCATTAGCCAATAGGGTTTAGGTTTAAAAAGAAAAATTATAAAAATATAGATAAAGATTTTTAAAAAAATATCCCCGCCATTGCTTGTGCGCCTTTGGCGGGGTACTGGAGGAGTCGAAAGGGCTAGTAGCCCCTGACTTTCTCCCTGCGCTGCTGCATGTTCATCTTCCACCAGATCATGCATGTCATGAAGGCGGAGATGAGCGAGAACGTCATGGCTGCAGAGGCCATGGCGAACAGCATGGCATCGTCAGCGACAACCAGTGTTAAGATGTTCATAGGCCACACGGTCCTTTTCTGGGAGTTTTTCGAAACCAAAACACTATAATTAGTGTAGCACGCCATCAATATATCTGTCAAATTTTTCTGAACTTATGCAAATTTTAAACGATGTTTAAAAAATTGTGGGAATTTTTAAAAAGGTTTATAATTATTAATAATAATCAAGATAAAAATATGGATTTAACATCTGTTGCAGTTATATTTTTAATCGCTTTTGTTCTTTTTGGAAAACTTAAAGGCGGAAAGAGTGGTGGAAAAGATAAGGGGAAGGATGATAAGGGAATTGAAATTGTTGATCAAATGAAGGAAAACGATGGTGCATTCATTCTTCG